>JAABTR010000332.1 GCA_011389755.1 Deltaproteobacteria bacterium
TCCGATGGTCGCCTTCGTTTATCACCTACGGTCCCGCGGTGACTATCGCGCCGCTGACCATATTCAAGGTCGAGCTCGCTTTTAGTCACGTCATTATCGGCTACTGGCTCAAAGAGCACGGAATCCTAGACTACACGGAGCTCGGACAGTTCGCCGACTACAGTTACTCGTACCGCTCGAAGCACGGCGACGAACTCGGGCTGCGCTCCTACAAAGCCTTTAGTTTCAACATCAAGCCCACCTTTCAGATCAAGCTCGACTGGTTCATCTTTATGTACCGGGGCGACTACATGTACTTCAAGCCCGGCGACTTTGAGGGTATCTACTACAACTACCTGGTCAGCGTGACCTTGTCGCACAAGAGCTGGTTTTTAAAGCACGACATTTTGGCGCTGGCCGAGATAAGGTCGCTGGAAGAAGACGGTTACGGTCTGCTCCTCGGGATCGACAGCACCTTCAAGAACATGCTCGACGACAACGGGGCCACCGATTTCGTCTCGGCCTGGGAATGGCAGATCGGCCCGTCGGTCCTGTGGATCATCACCAAGCAGGTCGCAAAGCTCCCGATCTACGAGCCGACGGCGGTGCTCATGGTGCAGTACTACGCCCATGACGCCATCGCCGACCGGGAGGATAAGAGGATCTTCAGCGTGACCGCCGGGCTGCTGTGGAGCACCGACTGGTACCGCTAGGGCTGATGTTCATGAAGAGCCAAGGACCGGGCAAGGACGAGACCGTCTTTACGGTGGGGCGTGACGACGACGGCGCGAGGCTCGACGTGTATCTCGCGGGCCGCGTGGCCGGCTTGTCGCGGCGCGGCGCCGGGCGGATGGCGCAAGAGGGCCGGGTGCGGGTCGGGGAGGCGGTTGCCAAAAAAGGCCATGTGGTCCGCTGCGGAGACCGCGTCGAGCTTTTGGCGGCCCCCCCGTCATGGGGAGAAGGGGTTTTGCCGGATCACGACGTCGCCGAGACTCTGTGCGTCGTTTATGCCGACTCCCAGATCGTCGTCATCGACAAGCCGTCCGGGATCCCCAGCGTGCCCTTGCAGCCAGGGGAGCTGGGCAGCCTCGCCGGTGGGGTGGCGGCCGCTTTTCCCGAGTGCGCGGCCATCGGGCGCAGGTTCGGCGACGGCGGCCTGGTCAACCGGCTGGACACCGCCACCTCCGGCCTCGTCCTGGTGGCCCGCTCTTTGGGTGTCCACCGCGGGTTGGTGGAGCTTCAGCGCTCGGGCCTCATCGCCAAGAGTTACTTCGCTCTGGTGGAGAACACCGGGGAGGCGCTGCCGGCTGTCATCGACTGCCCCCTTGCGCCTTTTGGGCCGCGGGGCAGGCTCATGGGGCCGGATCCCGGCGGGCTCGAGGCCCGCACCGAGGTCCGTGTGGTCCAAGAGCGCGGCCGGTGGCGGCTCCTAGAGGTCACGATTCACAAAGGGGTGCGCCACCAGATCCGCGCCCACCTGGCGGGAGTCGGCCACCCCATCGCCGGTGACGCTTTTTACGGCGGCGCCTCTCCGAAGGGCCTGGCCCGTCTCTTCCTTCACGCTTTTCGCATCATTATTCCCGAGAACGACGCGGTTTTGGCCGTCACCGCCCAGTCGCCTCTGCCCCCACAGCTCAGCCGAATCGTCGAATGAAGAAACGCAATCGCTTTCGCTGGAGGTTGCCGAAGGCAAAGGCGGAGTTACGGTTTTTTTATAGCGAGAATCACAAGTCGAAGACCAGGTCCCCTTCTGAGAAGCTCATACTTGACGCGGGCCCGACAAAGTGGTCTTGTCTCCGCGGCGGCCGCCGGCGCCCAGCAGATCGCAGCACATGGAGTGCGTGCTGAGCGCTCGTGGGGATCGCAAGAGCAGCTTCGATGATCCTCGTAACGAGGCAAATTGTTGCTCGCGGGCGGCATATTGGTAAAACATCGTGGCGACTCGGCGGTTCGGGTCGCTAAAAAAAACGCGTTGAGTTGTTATCGTTAGCCCGATTTAAGAAGGTGCGTTTACAGTGAGCAAAAACGTCGTCATCGTGGAATCTCCGGCCAAAGCCAAGGCCATCGAGCGTTATCTGGGGCCCGACTTCAAAGTCCTGGCCTCTTATGGGCACGTCCGAGATCTGGTTCCCAAAAATGGAGCCGTCGACCCGGACAATGACTTCTCCATGAAGTACCAAGTCGAGCCCAAGAGCAAAAAGCACGTGGATGCTATCCGAAAAGCGGTCTCAAAAGCCGACGCCCTCTACCTCGCGACAGACCCCGACCGCGAGGGAGAGGCCATCGCGTGGCATGTGGTGCAGCTTCTCACCGACGAGGGGCTCCTGATCGATAAGCCGGTGCACCGGGTCGCGTTTCACGAGATCACCAAGCGCGCCGTGACCGAGGCCATCCAGTCCCCTCGAGACATCTCCGCTGAGCTCGTGGATGCCCAGCAGGCCCGGCGGGCGCTGGACTACCTGGTGGGCTTCAACCTCTCGCCCCTTTTGTGGAAGAAGATAAGCAAGGGCCTCTCGGCGGGGCGGGTTCAAAGCCCGGCGCTGCGGATGATCGTGGAGCGGGAAAAAGAGCGCGACGCGTTCGAGATCCGCGAGTACTGGTCGGTCGATGCCATCGTCGAGAAGGCGGACAAGGCCGTCAAGGCCAAGCTGACCCACCTGGAAGGGAAGAAGGTCGAGCAGTTCGACTTTGGAGACGAATCGGCGGCAACGAATGTGCGGCGGGCCCTCTTGGACGCCGCCTCCGGCGCGCTCAGGGTCAAAAACGTCGAGAAGAAGCAGCGGCGGCGCAACCCGGCGCCGCCTTTTACCACCTCGACCATGCAGCAAGAGGCGGTGCGCAAGCTGGGCTTTTCGTCGTCGCGGGCCATGCGGGTGGCTCAGCAGCTCTACGAAGGGATCGATCTGGGCAGCGGGCCGGTGGGTCTGATCTCGTACATGCGTACCGACTCGGTGAACCTGGCCGACGAGGCCTTGGACGAGATCCGCGGCTACATCGAGAACAAGTACGGGAAGGACAACGTTCCCAAGACGCCACGCAAGTTCAAGACCAAGGCGAAGAACGCCCAGGAGGCCCACGAAGCCATTCGGCCCACCTCGGTCATCCGGGAGCCCGGACATCTGGCCTCCAAGCTGACGCGCGACCAGCTGCGGCTCTACCAGCTCATCTGGAAGCGGACCGTGGCCTGTCAGATGATCCACGCCACCTTGGACACGGTGGCGGTGGACTTCGAGTGCGGTGACAAGGCGATCTTCAGGGCCACGGGCTCCCACATCCGGACCCCCGGCTTTTTGGCGGTGTACCGGGAAGGCGTCGACGACAAGCCCGAAGAGGACGACGAGAAGGATCTGCCCGCCCTCGAGAAGGATGAACAGCTCGGGCTGCGGGATATCGAGACCGAACAGCACTTCACCGAGCCGCCGCCCCGCTTCACCGAGGCGACCTTGGTCAAGGTTCTCGAAGAGTACGGGATCGGTCGGCCCTCCACGTACGCGACCATCATCTCGACCCTCTTGCAGCGCGAGTACGTCGAGCTTGACCAGAAGCGATTCAAACCCACCTCCACCGGGCGCATCGTGGCCAAGTTCTTGTCGAACCATTTCGAGCGCTATGTGGACTACGATTTTACCGCCCGGCTCGAAGATGAGCTCGATGAGATAGCCCGGGGCGAGAAAGCCTGGCGGCCGACCCTCGAAGAGTTCTGGCGGCCGTTTTTTCAGCAAGTTCGAGGGACCGAGAAAAACGTGTCCCGCGATGATGTCGCGCCGCCGCGTGAGCTGGGCGTCGACCCCAAGAGCGGCCGTCAGGTGACGGTGCGCCTCGGGCGCTTCGGAGCCTATGTGCAGATCGCGCCGGAGATATCAGGCGCCAAGCCGCGCAGCGCGAGCCTGCGCCCCGGCCAGGACATCGACACGATCACCCTCGAAGAAGCGCTGGAGCTGCTCGAGCTGCCCCGGCATCTCGGCAAGACCGAAAAGGGCGAGGACGTGATCGTCAACATCGGTCGCTACGGACCGTTCGTCAAAGTCGGCGCGACAAACATCTCGTTACGCGAGGAAGATCCCATGTCCCTGACATTGGAGCGGGCCTGCGAGCTGCGCGACGAGAAGAATCAAGCGGCGCAAAAGCGCATCATCAAGGAGTTTGCCGACTCGGACATCCAGGTGCTCAGCGGCCGCTACGGACCTTACGTGACCAACGGCACCAAGAACGCGCGGATCCCCAAGGACACTGAACCGGCCTCTCTCGAGCTCGAGCAGTGCAAAGAGCTCATCGAAAAGGCGCCGGCCCGAGGGCGCGGCCGCGGCCGCCGGAAATAACCTCACCTTGATTTAAAAAAATGATCGATGGCTGGGGGGAGCCGGGGCGTCAGTTGGTGCTCTGCGCGGGAGTGACGAGGCCCCGGCGCTCGAGCAGCGGCTCGATGCCCGGTTCGGCGCCGCGGAAGCGCTTGTAGAGCTCCATCGGCTCGGCGGTCGAGCCCTTCGACAGGACGTGCTCACGGAAGGCCTTGGCGGTCTCGGGGTGGAACAGGTCGCCGTTTTCCTTGAAGGCCTGGAAGGCGTCGGCGTCGAGCACCGCGGCCCAGATGTAGCTGTAATAACCAGCCGAGTAGCCGCCGCCGAAGATGTGGGCGAAGTAGGTGCTGCGGTAGCGCGACACGATCTCGGGGATGAGGCCTAGCTCGTCGAGAGACCGCTTCTCGAAGCTGTCCACGTCTTTGAGCTCGGGGCTCTCGAGGGTGTGCCAGTCCATGTCCAAGAACGACGCGGCCAAGTACTCGGTGGTCTCGAAGCCTTGGTTGAAGTGCCGAGCTTTTCGGATCTTCTCGATGAGCTCATCGGGGATGGTCTCGCCGGTCTCGTAATGAACCGCGTACAATTTGAGGACCTCCGGCTCCGAGGCCCAGTTCTCCATGATCTGGGAGGGCAGCTCCACGAAGTCCCGGGGCACCGAGGTCCCGGCCAGGCGCGGGTAGGTCACGTCCGAGAGCAGGCCGTGCAGGGCGTGGCCGAACTCGTGGAACAAGGTGGTGACCTCCTCGAAGCTGAGCAGCGCCGGCTTGTCGCCGGTGGGGCGGGAGAAGTTGAGCACGTTGCTCACCACCGGGGTCACCTTTTTGCCGTCCTCGACCCTTTGGGAGCGGAAGGCGTTCATCCAGGCGCCGCCGCGCTTGCCGGGGCGGGGGTGGTAGTCCAGGTAGAAGATGCCCAGGTGGCTGCCGTCACTGTCTTTGACCTCGTAGGTCCCCACGTCCTCGTGATAGACAGGCAGGTCGGTGCGCTCCACGAACTCGAGGCCGAAAAGCTTGCCCGCCACGGTGAAGATGCCCTTTTGCACGTTCTCGAGCACGAAGTAGGGGCGCAGCTCCTCTTCGCTCAAGTCGTACTCCTCTTGGCGGACCCTCTCGGCGTAGTACCACCAGTCCCACGGCTCGAGTTGGAAGTCCTTGCCGTCTTTTTCGATCTTCGACTGCAGCTTCTTCGCTTCAGCCTTGGTCACGGGCAGGGCGGCCTTCCACAGGCGCTCGAGGAGCTCGTAGACCTGCTTTGGCTCTTTAGCCATGTTGTCCTCGAGCACGTAGTGGGCGTGGGTGGGGTAGCCCAGAAGGTGGGCCCGCTCCACGCGCAGCTTGGCGATCTCGGCGAGGATCTCCTTGTTGTCCCGCGCGTCGCCGTTGTCGCCGCGACGGGCGTAGCCCTCGAACATCTTCTGACGAAGCTGACGCTTCTCGCTGTACTGGAGGAAGGGGATGAGGCTCGGCTTGTGCAGGGTGAAGACCCACGCCCCCTCTTTGCCGCGCTCCCCGGCGGCGTCGGCCGCGGCGCTGCGGGCCGACTCGGGCAGCCCGGCCAGGTCCCCCTCGTCCTCGATGACCAAAACGAAGGTGTTGTTCTCCTCGAGCAGGTGCTCTTCGAACTCGAGGGAGAGGACCGAGAGCTGCCGGTTGATATCGGTGAGCTGCGCCTTCTTCTCAGGCGGGAGGTTGGCGCCGCCGCGGACGAACTCGTCGTAGTAGAGCTTGAGGAGCCGCTGCTGCTCGGCGCCCAGGCCCAGATCGTCTTTTTTGTCTTGGATTTTTTGGATTCGGGCGAAGAGCTCGGCGTTCATCAAGATGCTGTCCGAGTGCTCGGAGAGCTTGGGCGCCACCGTCTTGGCCACGGCCTGGAGCTCGTCGCTGGTGTCGGCCGAGTGGAGGTTGAAGAACACTCTGGCCACGCGGGTGAGCAGGGCGCCCGAGTAGTCGAGCGCCGCCACCGTGTTGTCGAACGTGGGCTCCTGTGAGCTCGTGGCGATGGCGTCGACCTCGGCGGCGTGGCGCTCCATGGCCACCTCGAAGGCGGGCTCATAGTGCTCGGGCTTGATTGCGTCGAACGGAGGCACGCCGAAGGGCGTTTCGAACTCGCCGAGCAGGGGGTTATCGGGCGGTGTCTCAGGAGTCGATTTGCCGGCCTGTTTGGCCCTCCCCGAGGCGCAGGCCATGGCGAAGAGCACCGGAGTGAGCAGTACGAAAAGTAAAAACCTCATGTCGCTTGCGTTCCTTTCACTTGATGCGCGCTTGCGCGCTCGCGTGTTTTTTTTCGCCTATTGGTTTTTGATATCGAGACTGCGCCTATTTGTAAAGACGCGGATGAGTGTACGCGCTGTTGGAGACGGCATCGAACATCAAGTTTTCTCGGCGACGAGGACGCAGGCGTAGCTCGTCGCCGAGTGGGGGTCTTTGCGGAAGCTGCCGTACGTGGCGACCTCGCGAAATCCCGAGGCGTGGGCGGCTTGGATGAGATCGTGGCACCTCAAAGGATAGAGCGGCACGGTGTTTTCGATGCGCCGGTCTTCGGCTTTGACGTAGAGCTCGGTGTGGAAGTCGAGGTGGTGGGGCAGGGGGGATAAGTCGTAGGTCCGGGTGAAGGTCACGTGCGCGTTGTCGATGGGCGGCAGGGTATCCACTTCATCGTCGATGATGCGGTCGTAGTTGAGGATTTGCACCACGAGGCGTCCGCCCTTTTCGAGCTTTTGCCCGAACCCTTGGAAAACGCTCGAGGCGGCCTCGGGGTTTAAGTGCACCAGGGTGTTGCCGACGCAGATGAGCCCGTCGAACTGTCCCATGGGCCATGAGGGGCTCATCTCGGTGAGGTTTCCCACCTGGAAAGTGGCCTCGATGCCGGCATCCAGCGCTTTTTGGCGAGCCGATCGGATCATCTCTTCGTCCAAATCGAAGCCCTGCACCTGGTGTCCCCCTTTAGCCAGCTCCAGTAGCAAGCTCCCGGTGGCGCACCCGGCGTCCAGGAGCCGCTCTTTGCCCTCGAACGCGTCGGCGGCGAAGTCGATTTGCGCCTTTTGAACCGGGAAAACGAGGTCGTAGTAAGGGGCCATGGATTCGTAGAAAGCGGACATGTTTCCTCGCCTTTTTTTTGGTGGACCAGGGACCTAAGGGACAAAAAGGACAAAAAAGACCAAAGGGACAAGGGACAGTCCCTTAGGTCCCTCCTTAGGTCCCTTAGGTCGCTTAGGTCCTTTTGGTCCCTGGTCCACCAATTTAATTTAGCGACACCAAGCCGGACATCAATGCACACGCCGGACATCAATGCAAAAGATGGCCACTTTAGTATGCTAAAAAAAGTTTTATAATGTCGTCTCAAAAAAAGGAGAGCGATCCATGGAGTCACAAAGCGGCTTCGACGAGCAAGGCGGGCTCGATTTTTACAGGCGCCTGCGCAAGCGGCTGACCAATTGGCAGGAGAAAAAGGGCAAGAACCACAAATGGGCCGAGTACGTGGTGTTGGCTCCGGACCTTTTTTATACCCTCGTCAAGCTCATGGGTGACGAAGAGGTGAGCGCTGAAAAGAAAGCCAAGGTCGCCGCGGCCATCGCGTACTTCATCTCGCCGCTGGACCTCATCCCCGAGACCGTCTTCGGCCCCTTGGGGCTCATCGACGACGTCGCGCTGGCGGCGCTGGTGCTCAAAGACATCGTCAACAACACGAGCCCTGAGGTCGTTCGGAGGCACTGGCCCGGGGACGGCGATGTTTTGGAGGTCGTCCAAAAGGTGCTCGATGGGGCCTCGAACCTCATGGGCGCAAAGATTTTCGCAAAGCTGGGGCGCCGCGGCAAGTCGTAACCCAAAGGGTTTAGTTGTCCAGCAACATGATGTCCTCGACCGCCGGCTTCAAGATGACCGCCTTGCCCTCGTGCCCGTTGAGCAGGATTTTTAGAGGGTCT
>JAABTR010000333.1 GCA_011389755.1 Deltaproteobacteria bacterium
AGACCACGGTGGCGCCTTCGACGAGCTTTCCCAAAAAATCATCTTCGCCCCTTTGAGCCCGGTCGACCAGGCGCTCCATGAGCGCCATGACCATCTCAACCGAGAGACACTCGTTGCCATGGAGCCCGCCGAGGATCCGAGCGGCGGGGCAGCCGGTCTCGCCCCGGGCGGCGCAGCCCAGCTCGAGCCCCCAGATGGGCCTGTCCTCCACCGAGCGGCCCACCTCGAATCTTTGGGCATCGGGCTCAATGGTGCCTTGTATCTCGAACATGACGGCCCCGATGTCTTCGTTGGAGATGAAAGAGGCGCACGAGGATAACGCCTTGGTCCCGGAGCCCAACTTGGCCTGGGGGACGGCCGGGGCCAAGGAGCCGGCGAGGAACGCGGCCGCTGCGAGCGCTGCGCGGCGCATCAGGGAGCCGATTTTTTGTGCGGAGCCTGAGAGTCGGGCTCGTGATGGTGTGACTCCATGTACACGCTGCTGTGCTTGTAGTGGGCGACCGAGTGCCTGACCAGGACCTTGAGCACGGCAGTGGTGGGCACCGCGAGCAAGACGCCCATGAACCCGAACAGTTCGGCGCCGGCCATGAGCGCGATGATGATCCAAAGAGGTCGCAGCCCCAGTTTGCCGCCGAGGATGCGCGGCGTGATGAACATGCCGTCGAAGACCTGAACCGTCACGAAGACGATGACGACTCCGACCACGGGCGCGATGCCGTTGGAGTGGAGAATCCCGAGAATGAGCGCCAGGACGAAGCCGGCGGCGGGCCCGAGGTAGGGGATGAAGCACAAAAGGCCGGTGATGAGCCCGGCGCCGATGGCCACCGGTATCCCGACGATCGAGTAACCGATGGCGTACAAGGTGCCGAGGATCAGCATGACCGTGAACTGCCCGTGCAAAAACGCCGAGAGCCCTTCGTCTATCTCCCGGCCCAAGGCGTGGGCGCGCATCTTGTGATCGAGGGGGATGAGGTTGTCGATGGTCTCGAGGATCCGCGGGTAGTCCTTGAGCTGAAAGAACAAAAACAAGGGAAACATGAAGACGCTCACCGCGGATGTGACCACCGAAGCGGTGCCGCCGAAGATATGGCTCACAACCGAACCCATATGGCCGATCACCTGCGGCGCGACCGACTCGAAGTCCCGGCCGAACTGATCCACCGCGTCGGCGATCGACAGGGGAATCGTGATGTTTAAAAGGTCTTCGAGTCTCGGGACCCAGCGGGTCTGGAGCTGTTCGAGAATAAAGGGAAGCCGCGCGACGAAAGAGCGCACCTCGTCTATCACATCCGGGATGACGACGAACATCATCATGGAGAAGGCGACGATGAGCCCGATGAGGGTGATGGTGGTCGCCGCGGTCCGGTTTATGAAGCGGAGCTTGTCGAGGCGCGTGGCGATGGGGTTGAGCACGTAGGCCAGGAGAAAGGACAAAAGCAGCAGCGTGGCCAGGGTCTCGAGGGTCCACGCGAGGAACAAGAAGGCGAGCGGGAGCCCGAGCCCCCACGCCCAACGTTTGATAAGGTCTGCGGAACTGAGCATGGAGCGAGAATAACTTCGGAAAAGCCTAGGAGCAAGGCGGATGACTCGGAGGACGTCACGGCGGGATGGGTCTGAGGCGCACCTTTACGAGGACGACCTCGCCTTCGGTCACTTGGATGAGGCGGTATTCGGGAAAAAACCCCGAACGCCGCACGATCACTCTGTGTTGCCCGGGCCTCAAGAGGACGCCGTGCTCGCGGAACATCTTCGCCGGCCCGAGCCGCTGTTCGTCCACCTCGAGCCCCGCGTCTTGCGGGATCACGTCGAACCGCACGGTTCCCCGGGGGCCCGGCCCCGGCTTCACGTGGGCGCCGCCGCAGCCGAAGGTGGCCACGGCGCACGCGAGGAGCAAAAGGCCGGTGAGCTGGGCGGCGATCGTCTTCAAGAAGCTACTCCAAGCTGTAGTTCGGAGCTTCCTTGGTGATGATGACGTCGTGCACGTGACTTTCGCGCAACCCCTGGGGGGTCAGGCGCACAAAGGTCGATCTGCGGGTCCTGAGGGTCGCGATGTCGGGCGAACCGGTGTAACCCATGCCCGAGCGCAGGCCGCCGACGAGCTGGACGAGGATGTTCGCCACTGAGCCGCGGTAAGGGACGCGCCCTTCGATGCCTTCGGGCACCAGCTTGCGGTTCTCGGTCTCGGCCTGGAAGTAGCGATCCTTGCTCCCCTCGCGCATGGCGCCGATGGAGCCCATTCCCCGGTACATCTTGTAGGAGCGGCCCTGGTAGAAGACCACCTCTCCGGGGGCTTCGTCGGTGCCGCCGAACATGCCGCCGATCATGACCGACTCGGCGCCCGCGGCGATGGCCTTGACGAGGTCGCCGGAGAACTTGACGCCGCCGTCCGCGATGATGGGGATGTCGTATTTCGCGGCTTCGTCGCTGCATGCGATGATGGCGCTGACCTGGGGCACCCCGACGCCGGCGACGATCCGAGTGGTGCAGATGGAGCCGGGCCCGATGCCCACCTTGACCGCGTCCGCGCCTGCCTCGATGAGGGCGCGGGTCCCCTCGGCGGTGGCCACGTTTCCGGCGATGACTTGAGCGTCGGGGTGCTCGGCCTTGGTGCGCTTGACCGCGTCGATGACGCCCTTTGTGTGGCCGTGGGCGGTGTCGATGACGATCACGTCCACCCCCGCCTCGAGCAGGGCGGCGACCCGGACCTTGCGGTCCGCCTCCACCGTCCCTACGGCGGCGCCCACCAGCAGGCGGCCCATGGCGTCCTTGGCGGCGCTGGGGTTTCGCTCGGCCTTCATCAGGTCCTTGATGGTGATGAGCCCCACCAGGTGCATGTCGTCGTCGACCACGATGAGCTTTTCGATGCGGTACTGATGCAAGAGGCGCTTGCACTCCTCGGGGGGCAGGTGCTCTTTTGCCGTGACCAGGTCCCGGGTCATCAGCTCGCGGACCCGCAGGGACAGGTTCGTTTCGAAGCGGACGTCCCGCTGGGTGATGATCCCCACGACCGTGTTGCTGTCCGGCTCCACCACCGGGAGCCCCGAGACGTTGTTGATCCGCATGGTCTCGAGGACCTCGGACAGCGGCTGGCTCGGAGTCACCGTGAGGGGATCGACGATCATGCCGGACTCGGCCTTTTTGACCTTGCGCACCTCCGCGGCTTGTTCTTGGGGCGGTATGTTCTTGTGGATGATGCCGATGCCGCCCGCTTCAGCCATGGCGATGGCGGTAGCTGACTCGGTGACGGTGTCCATCGCCGCGCTGAGCAGAGGGATCTTCAAGTCGATCTTTCGGGTCAGGCGCGTCGAGACGTCGACCTGAGCGGGCATGACCTCAGAGTAACTCGGCTGAAGAAGAACATCATCAAAGGTAAGACAGATGTCGGACCTGAAGTCTGTCACGGCTGCACCATCCTTTCGCTCCGCCGGGGGGGCGCGGTTTTGAGGATGATATCCGGGTTGAGTGCTTTGTAAAGGCCGCACGAAAGGATTTTGTTTTATAAAAACGTTTAAGGTATCGACACACCCTTGGCCAGGACGCCTCGGGAGAACATGTCCAAGACCTCACAGGCCAGCGCCTCGATGTCCTCGATTCTGCCGCCTTCGTGTCTCAGGATGTCGTGGAGGATCTCCTTGAGGCCGCCTATGACAGCCAGCGCGGCGATGTGGGTGTTGCACGGCCTGACGAGCTCCATCTTTTGGCCCAGGTCCAAAGACGCGCGAACGATCTCGACAGCGGCTTCATAGAAGTCGGCCAGCTTGTCCGCGAAGCCCTTGTCGAGCCCCACCGCGCCTTCGAGCAAGATGGACAAGAAAGCGCGGTTTTCACTGAGCAGTTCGATGACGTTGACCAGGTTTTGCATGATCTGGTCCCGCGCCGAAGGGCCCTGATTGGATATCACCACGGTCCGGATCCGAGCGGCGATTCCCCTGAGCATGTCGTCGAGCAGCTCGTCGAACAGAGCCCGCTTGTTCTCGAAATACAGATAAAAAGTCCCGCGCGCGATCCCGGCGGCCTGGATGATTTGAGAGATCGAGGTGGCGTGATAGCCGTTTTTTCCGAAAAGCTCGACTGCCTTGGTCAGGATCTGTCGACGTCGTTCGCTGGGGTCCACGGGACATCCTCTCGTCTCTCGCCTCAATGACACGCCGGGAGATTATCGGTCACCGCCAGGCTTGTCTAGAGGGTCGCAGCGGGTTGTCGACAAACGACTCGCGTCTTTGATTGCCCTTCGCCCGAAGATGGTATTCTTATAGGCATGATCAAGCGCGCGCGGCCGGGACAGCCCCGGAAGGACAGCTCAAGGGGAGATTTCAAAGACACCTGGGGCGATCTGAGCGGGCTGGCCGAGCAGAGCGTGGCGCCGCGCTTCAGCTCGATTCCGCCGTCGCAGCAGCGCGCCTCCGCGAGTATCAAAGATCTTCGGCTCCTGCTGGTCGACGACGAACCGGCCCGGCTCGATGCCTTCGCCATGGAGCTTCGGGAGCTCGGCGCCCAAGTGGCGGTGGGGGATCGAGGCGAGCTCGGGTATGCCCAGGCGGTGCGTCTCGTGCCAGATGTCATCATCTCGGACCTGGTCAAGCCGGGTGAGCCCGGGTGGCGCCTGGTCCAAAAGCTGCGCAGGCATCCGCTCTTGCGTTGGTCTCCTGTGCTCTTATTGCGGTGGTGGCAAAAACGCAGCGACGAGAGGGTGGCCATCCTCACCGACCACGTCGTGGAGCGGCTCAAGGAGACCATGGCCCCTCACAGGAGCGTCGCTGACCGGATCCGCTCCACGATACCTTTTAGTGAGAGGCTGGATTCGATAGGGCCGCCGGCGCTGATGCGGCTTCTCGCGGACTCGAAGGCGGCGGGGACGCTGACGCTCAACGACGCGTGGAGTGTTTTCGAGGTCGGCTTCACATCGGGGCGCATTCACTCCGTCGTAAGGAGAGGCCTCGGCGGCGGGGTCGACTTTGGCCCGGACGCTTTCTTGCAGTTCATGCTCAGCGATACGGGGCGCTGGACGTTGCGAAAAAAGCGGGTCCCGACCGGTCCCCGGAATCTGGACGACGACCTCGACCTCAGCCTCGAGAGGGCGGCCCATGTTCTGGGCGGCTTGTTCGGCTTCGACGGAGTCAGCGAGCTGCGTCGGCCGGAGCGGTTGAAGGTGGATGTCGAAAGTCTGACCGAAGCGGCGTCCACGCACTCGGTCATGGCGCTAAGGGTCGCGAATGCTTTAAAAGGCACGTCCCGGAGCATCGAAATCGAACGCCTTTTGAAAAATGATCCCGATGAGCTCTGCGGGGTCATCATGAATTTCTTTAGCTGCGGAGCGCTTCGGTTGCGGCGCAAGGACTCGAAAGACGCGCCGGACGAGGCGCTAAGGGGCCTCACGGAGGGGGTGTCGCTGTTACTGGAGGGGCTCGCCCAGGCCCGAAGAGTGCCCGGGGGTGACGAGAAGTTCGGCGAGCCGGGGCCTGCAAGAGTTCCACCGGCGCCGGCTCTTGGCAAAACCCGAACCCGGAAGTCTTCCATGGGCGGACCGCATTCCCGCGGGAACGAGGCGAGGCCCTTTGTGCCCCTCTCCGCGCCAGCCGCTTCGGGCGACTCCATCGAGCCGATGCGGGCTTCGTCCCCGGATTTCAAGGTGCACATCGCCTCTCGGGGCGATTCCATGCGCGGGCGGGGAGACCTCGAGGAGATGCACGAGCCGACGCGAACGGGTCCCCGTAAAGGGAGCGCGCGGTCGACCATTCCGGACAAAGAGCCCAGCAACATGGGGGCTCCACGGGTTGTCCGGAACGGCCCGGCGATGAATCGGTTTTCCATGTGGTTGGCCATCGGTCTGTCGCTCGTGCTGGGCGCGATGATCCTCTTCGGGCTGGTGCTCATCGCTTCAGGCGATAAGAAGCCCGGCGCAGACGCTGGGGACGCCGCGGCCCCGGCGAGGGCGCAGCCGGAGGAAGAACCACGAAAAGAGCCGATCGACAAGGGCCGGTTGTACCCGTCTGGTGAAGTGAAATAGGTTAAAAGACGGACGAGCTTCGCAGGCAGCGAAAGAATGACATGAAACGACGAGGCAGCACCAAGCGGGAGATTCCACCCTGGGTCGCGGCGCTGGGCGTCATGACAGCCTTGTCGGCCGGAATATACCTGACGACCTACTTTCTCGACGGTGGGGCCGGCGTGTCGATGCTCCAGCTGTTGCTGGAGGCTGAAACCCGAGGGGCCTTCAATGGTCTGCCGGAGGTGGTTGCGGCGCTGCTCGGCGTGGCGGTCACGGTGGTCGCCATCGTCGTGGAGCTCGCCGCCAACCGCTACACGCCGCGGATCACCGGGCTGTTCGTGAGCTCGACCACGAACCGCGCCATATTGGCCATGTTCGTGGTCACGGCGCTCCTTTGCATCTGGGTCAGCCTGACAGGAGCCTCGCAGCAGTTCGTTCCTCGGCTGGGGATTGTGGTCACGGTGGCCGCGATAACGGCGTGTGTGCTCTTGCTGTTGCCGTACTTCGCCTTTGTCTTTCACTTCTTGGATCCCCTCAACATCGTCAACCGGATGGTGGCCTCGGCCCTCGCCAACATCGATCACGGGGCGAGGCGCAGCCCGAGCGCGGTTCTGGAGACCAAGAGGGGCTGCGTGCGGGGGATCGAGCAGCTGACCGACGTGGCGCTCAACGCCATCGAGCACAAGGACAAGGGCATCTGTATGCACGCGGTGGACGGCCTGGGTGACTTGGTGCAAGAGTACCTTACGAGAAAAAAAACATTATCCGACACGTGGTTTCAAATGGAGACGGAGCTGCGTGACAACTCCGATTTCGTGTCGATGGACGGCCGGGTCCTCGCCGAGGTGGAGGCTCGTCGGTTTTGGGTCGAGATGAAGGTGCTGCGACAGTACCAGATGCTCTACGGCGAGACGCTCAACAAGATGAGGGATATCAATTATCTCATCGCGAGCAACACCAAAAAGATAGCCGTCGCCGCCATGAAGGAGGGGCACAAAGAAGTCACGGGTTTGTGCGTGAAATTTTTTAACACCTACTTGAGATTCACCATAAACGCCCAGGACGTGCGCACGGGCTACAACGTGCTCAATCAGTATCGCCGGTTGGCCGAGGAAGCGCTGCGCCTGCGAGAAGACTCGACCGCGGTGGAGATCTGCCGCTGTTTCAAGTACTATGGGCAGCTCGGTTTTGCAGGTGGGTTGCCTTTCGTGCTCGAGACGACCGCGTATGATCTGTGCGCGATCAACGAGCTGGCGTTCGAGCTGGGATCCGAGTGTCGTGACACGTTGCTCTCCATTTTTTTGGAGGTCGACAAAGAGGCTGAGGAAGGACACGAACTGGAGGCCTCATTAAGGGGGGTCAGGAAGGCCCAGATCAAGTTGGCAGCGTTCTATTTGGAACGGGGGGCGACATCGCCGGCCAGGGCGGTTCAAGAGGATATGCAAAAGGAGCTGCCCTCGCGTCTGCGCTCTATTCGCCAGGAGCTCGAGAGCATAAAAACGGAAGATTTCTGGGAAATCAGTGACAGGGGTGTCAACTTCGACTACCTGGAACCCAAAAGACGAGCTATGCTTGACGAATTCTTCGGGTGGTTTGACGATCCGTCGTTGAGAAACGAAGCGTAAAAGCTAGGCAAGCAGACAAAAAGGAGCCGAAGCTCGATGTTCACCGTGGTCGTCACAGAAAAAGGCGGAACCCAAAAGAGGTTGGAGTTCGACGAAGAGGTGATTTCTGTAGGTCGCGTCCAGGGGAATCAAATTGTCTTACCTCGTGGTAACGTCTCGAAAAGACACTCTAAAATCGAATTGAAGAACGGTGCTTTCCTGCTCGCGGACATGGGCAGCACCAACGGCACCTATATCAACGGTCGTCGTATCACGGAATCCACCAGGGTGCGCCTGGGAGACAAGATCTACATCGGAGATTTTATCTTGTCTCTCGAGGACCACGAAGGCTTGGGCGCGGCTCCCGAGCCGCCCCCGGCTCCCAAGGAAGGAGCTCGCCCATCGATTGACGACGTGGCGACCTCTGCTCCCCTGCGCCCGGTGACGGGGAAAACGGGGCCCGTCGCGTTGCCGAAAAAAGAACACGCATTCGGCCCGCCGACAAAGCCCCCGTCGACACCCTCACCGCCGGCAAAGCCCCCGTCGACACCCTCACCGCCGGCAAAGCCCCCGTCGACACCTCCGGGCGCGGTCTCACCGCCGCCAAAACCGAAACATCCCGACGACACCGAGGTCAGTGTTTCGTCGAGTTCCAAGCCTCCGCGTCCGGCCAAGATCACGGTCTCGAAGGTGAGCGGTGCGCCGCCGCCCCCTCCTCCCGGGAGGTCTCCTGCGGCCAAAGATGCGTCGGGCGCACCGGCCGCTTTCCAAGACAAGGAAGAGATTGAAGCGCTTACCGATATCTTGCTCGACCAGGTGGCTCGGCAGATCAAGCGGGTCAATCGCGCCAGCGCACCGACGCGGCTCGACGGAGGGACGGCGGGCAAGGTGCGGATCGTCATCGACGAGCTGGTGGACGATCTCACGGCGCGGGGCAAGCTCCCCCCCACGGTCGACGCGGACGTGCTCAAGGGGCGCGTTTTCCGCGCGGCGGTGGACCTGGGTCCTTTGTCGCATTGGCTCGACAATCCCGAAATAGAGGTGATCCGGGTGACGCGCCCGGACTCGATCCGCTTGTTTCGCGCGGGGGGGTGGAAAGAGGCGACCTCGGGGTTTGTCAGCGCCGAGGGGCTGGCCGAGATAATCCGTTGCCTCGCGGCCGGCTTGGAAGTCGCCGAAGGAGGGGGCCCCGGGATCAGTAAGTTTCGACTCGAGGAGGGATTCCTCGCGTTTGCGGCTTTGGCGCCCGGATCCCTGACCGGACCCGCGCTGATCATCGACAAGACCACGGGCAAGGGCGAGGATATCACCAGGAGCTTTGAAAAGGATTTGGCAGCGGAGCTCGAGCGGGCCCTGGCGAACCGGTCGCGCATCGCGGTCGTGGGCGCCTCCTTGCCGTCGCGACTCGCGATCATCGGTGACATCCTCGGGATGATATCCGAGGAAAACTTCGTGGTCTCCGTCGAGGATCTGCCCCTCATGACGCGCTCGGGGCGCACCATGATGCGGCTGTGTTCCCGGGGGCGGCGACCGGGCTCCAGCGAGCCGTCGGGGATTCAAAAACTGTTGTTCCACGCCTTGGAGCTCGAGCCCGATTGGCTCGTGGTCTCCGGCGGAGGGTGGAGAGACGTCCCCGGGGTGCTCAGCGCTTCTTCGACACGGCAGGGTGTCATCGCCGAGATGCCGCTCGCGGCCGGGAGCCAGACAGATCATGGGCTCGCCGTCACCATGGCGGCGGCCGGCGCCGGGATATCCGACCGCCACGCCACCGAGTTGCTGTGCGCCGCGTTTGATATCATCCTTACCGTGAGAAGGCAGGGCGGATCATCAGCGGTGGTCGAGAAAGTATCGTCATGTGGGGTTTCCACGGACGGGAGCTGGAGCCCAACGGCTCTTTATGAACGGAAGAAACCATGAGGCAGGAGCGTTTTTGCGTTTCTTGACTTCATTTATGACAAAACGGCACTATAAAGAGCGTCCCATGGAGAACAAGTTCGGGTCCTTGATCCGTTTGTCGCGGGATGAGTCGGAGGACGAGGTCGGGTATGCCCAGACTCGCGTTGCGTTTTATATCGGGTAAGTACAAAGGCGGAGAGTACCTGTTACCCGAGCGAGAAGAGATTTATGTCGGACGTAGCTCCGAAATCGATCTCGTGCTGATGGAGGACATGGTCTCGCGAAAGCACGCGAGGTTGTGGTTTCAGGGCGGGGAGATCCAGCTCGAAGATCTCGGCAGCACGAACGGGACCTTCGTAAACGGCGAAAAGATAAGCAAAACCACGGTTCACAAGGGCGATAGAATTCTCATCGGTACGTCGATAATGAAGGTCGTCGAGGCCGATCACGAGACGACCGCGAAGCCCCATATCCCCATGGCGCGGTCGTCGGCGGGCGGGGGCAGGACCACGGCTCACAGCAGCCGCTCGACCATGTCCGGGACCATCGCGGAGGTCCCGCTCCCGGATCTCATCCAGCTGTTTAGCACCTCCAAGAAGACTGGCACCTTGGAGGTCAATCGCGAAGGAGTCGTCGGCAAGATTCATCTCGAAGACGGGCGGCTGGTCTTCGCGTCCATGGCCGACGCGCCCGGTTTGG
>JAABTR010000334.1 GCA_011389755.1 Deltaproteobacteria bacterium
CCGAGGCAGGCGGGGATCCCGAGCCCACAGACCCCGAGCCGGACGGCGAAGGGCGCGGTGAAGAGCCCCCGCAGCCCATGCCCGCGCCGGAGGAGGTGCCGCTGTCCGAGCTCATCAGCTGCTGCAACATGCTGGAACAGGAAGGATCCGATGAGCTGGCCGCGTGTATCGACGACCTGGCGGCGGACGACTGCGACGGCTTGGAGGAATGCCTGCAGCTCGGCGACGCCGTCGTCGGTGGCGACCATGAGTCTTACGACGAGGCCACCGCCGACAAAGGCGGCGCGGGGAGCGACCGAGATGAGGGCGAGGGCGGTGATGAGAGCGCACAAACCGAAGATGACAGCGGCTGCGCCATGACACCGCGAAAACCCGGCCTGTCTTTGATCCGCGTCGTCTCTCACCTGATACCCTGATCGAGCAAGGGCTTTTGACTTTTCGAAAATCCTCCACACGTTAAGGCGGTTCAAAAAGGGGCGAGCCGGAGGGGGAAATGCGCGAAAAGGCCATCTTGGAAATTAGAAACCTCGTCTTGCGGATGTCCGGACGCAGCATCCTGGACGACCTCAGCATGGGGTTCGCCCGGCACCGCGTTCACGCGGTCATCGGTCCCAACGGGGCGGGCAAGTCCACCTTGGCCTGCGCGATTATGGGGCTTTCGGACTATCGAAGGTACGAGGGGAGCATCCTTTTTAAGGGGGAGCCGGTAGACGAGCTGCCTGTGGATCAAAGGGCCCGCAGGGGGATGACCATGGCCTGGCAGGAACCGGCGCGCTACGAAGGTCTGTCAGTGGAGAGATTCATCCTTTCGGGAGCGGCAAAAAAGTCCAAAGAAACGGTTCGAGAGGTCTTGGAACAGGTCGGCCTCGATCCGGCGCGCTACGGAGGCCGGGCTGTCGACAAGACGCTCTCGGGCGGTGAGCGAAAAAGAGTGGAGCTGGCGTCGATTCTGGCCATGAGGCCCCTTTTGGTGATCATGGACGAGCCGGACTCGGGCATCGACATGGACGCCCTCGCGCGGATCTTCGACGCGCTCGAGTTCCTAAAGGCAAACGGCTCGACCGTCCTTCTCATCACCCACAGTGTGGCGGTTTTGGAGCGCGCCGATCATGGCTTTTTGATGTGCGACGGCAAGCTCATCTGCGAGGGAGGCGTCGAGAAGATACGGCGCTACTACGCGAACAAGTGCATGCCGTGCGACCACCCCAACGAGCCCCACAGCGATTTCGGCGAAAGGGCGGGCGATGAGTGACGAACACGGCGAAATGATACGCCGACTCTACGCGAGCATCGGTGAGGCCTGCGTGATCGAGCCCAACGTGGCCCACGTGGAGGTGCACGGGAATCGGGTCTTGGGCCTTCATCTCGTCGACGGGCTCAAGGTGGAGGCGGACGAGACGGACGACGGCATCAGCGCCCGCGTCCGGGTGGAGCCGGGGCGCGTCATCGAGACGCCGGTTCGAATCTGCTTCGGCCTCTTGCCCGAGCGGGGCGTCCAGCGGATAAAAATGGACGTGGACATCGCCGAGGGGGGACGGGTGGCGGTGCTGGCGAGCTGCACCTTCCCCAACGCCGTCCAGATCCTCCACACCATGGACGCCGACATCCGGGTCGGAAAAGACGCCCAGTACCTCTACTTGGAGAGGCACGTGCACGGCAAGAGCGGCGGCGTGACGATCGTGCCCAAGGCCCGGGTGATCTTGGAGGAGGGGGCGCGCTTTCGCACCGACTTCGAGCTCATCCGCGGCCTCGTCGGCGACATCGACATCGATTACCATGCGGTGTGCGGCCCCCGCAGCGTCCTGGAGATGGCCGCGCGGGTCAGCGGAGCCGGCGACGACCGCATCAAGATCCGCGAAGAGGCAACGCTCGAAGGAGAGGCGGCCCGCGGCGTCTTGACCACCAACGTCGCGGTGCGCGAGAGAGCCCGCGCCGAGATCTTCAACACGCTCCTGGCCACGGCGCCCTATGCTCGGGGCCACGTGGACTGCAAGGAGATCATTCAGGGCGAGGCCCAGGCCCGGGCAACCCCCATCGTGGATGTCCGGCACCCCAAGGCCCACGTGACCCACGAGGCCGCCATCGGGAGCGTGGACTCCAAGCAGCTCGAGACCCTCATGGCCCACGGGTTGACCGAGGAAGAGGCCACCGAGCTCATCATCGAAGGGCTCTTGAGCCCGAGCCTGTAAAAGGAAAAGAGCCTGTTCGGCGATGCCTGTGCAGCTTGGCACGCCTTTCGCTCTCCTGGTTATTCCGAGGCTTAAGACCGAGAAATAACGAGGCTTTGTGGAGATGCGGGAGGTCACACTGTGACGTTTAGACAACACTTGTTAACGGGGATTGTGGCGATTGTCTTGGCAGGGCTCGCCAATCCGTCGGGGGCGACCGCGGGCAAAATCGACGACACGAGGGACGATGTTCGAGGTTGCAGCAGCTGCGCCTCGAAGAAGAAAAGCTCGAACAAGAGCGTGTCCTGGACGCGGCATGAAAGCCACGGCCGCTCGACAGGTCATTACCACCACGGCGAGCCGGACGAAGACGACGCGCGCTTGATTTTGTTGCCGCTGGAGGCGTTCGCGTACGCCATCGCCTCGCCCTTTGTGCTCCCCCATTACCTGGTCGAGCGGGGCTGGGGCAAGCGGGGGTCGTGGCGCCGGGGCGAGTTTCCCCCTCGTCCCTACGCGCCGGGTTTCGATGGGAGCATGGGCATCGACGGCGACTCGAAGACCTTGGAGAAGAGCGCCGCGCTCGAGGGCAGAGGTGCTCGTCCCGTCAGCATGCGGTTGGCGCTCGAGTACGCGGGAGATCTCGGCGGGGTGCACCGCCCCGCCGGGTACTTTCTTTTGGACACCACCTCGCGGCTCGGTCTGGAGAGCGGCTGGTCCCACTTCGTGGAGGTCGATTGCGGCGAAGTCGACACGCTCACCTTGGGGGATGTCAACGTGATGTTTCGTTTTGCCCAGAGCGAGCACGTGCAGTTTCGCATGGGGCTGGGGCCGCGCTTCTTTATGAGCCAAGGGGTGACCGCGGTCGGGTTCAACTTCGCCTACGGCATGGATATCTTCCCGGTCAAGCCGCTCACCATCGGCCTCCACGGCGACCTGGGCAACGCGGGTTACGCGGGGCTCGCCCACGGCCGGGTCACCCTGGGAGTCGTCTTGGGGCCGGTGGAGCTCTACGCCGGCTGGGACGCGTTGGCCATCGGTAAAACCAGGTACCACGGGCCGGTGGGTGGTGTGCGGGGGTGGTTTTAAGTGAAGCGAGTCATGGAGAGATCGGTTGCTCTCGATCTGCGAACTGCCCCCTGTTAGATCGTGCGCGGAGCCGTCACTGCGTTTCTCTCGCCAGCGACGTCGGACTCGCTCAAAAAGGCGATAAGGACTTAACCGCGGCGCTGAAGAGAATGGATGTCAGACTTCCCGTGAGGTATTTTGAGGCACGCTATGACTTCCACAGCACGGTAACTCCCGGTGTCGGGCCCTTCGGTGGCTGGAACGGCTGGGCAACGTGCCCTGCGGGCCAGTACGCAATAGGCTACAGGATGCGCGTTGAGGCATCGCTTGGCTCGGATGGCGACGACACCGCGCTCAATGCGGTTCAATTGACCTGCGCGAACTTCGAGCGAACGCAGACGTCGATCCGCACGCCGCATTCAGGATTGTGGGGAATCTGGCATCCCGAAGCCAGTTGCACCAGTGGACCGATGAACGGCATGCAGATCAAAATCGAGCCATCTCAGGGTTCGGGCGCGGACGACACAGGAGCAAACGACCTGATGGCAACGTGTGTCTCGGGCCAGAGCATTCACGCTGCTGGAGGGAGGAGCTGGGGATCCTGGTTTGCAGCCGCTTACTGCTCAGCAGGTTCGGCGATTTGCGGCGATGAAAGTCGGTGGGGCTCGCTTTTCCTCGCTTCCGGTGCCCCTCCCCCAAAGTACGCTCCTGCCCCCCTTTAAAAAAAGCGCGCTATGATATCGTTATGAAGGTGGAACCCGTTTGGGGACGTGCTGTGGTTGTTCTGAGTATCTGGATGACGGCGTCTGTCTTTGCCCAGTCCCCAAAACGCGCTGTAATCTTGTCGCCTCCAAGCGAAACGCAGCGCATTGGCGTCCTTAAAGACGCGGTGACGTCCCAGCTGAGCGATTTGGGGGTCGAGGTGCTGGTGCAGACCTTGGAGGACCGTGAGGTCATTTCCCAGGATCTTCTCGGGGTCGCCGAGCGCCATCGCAAGGAGAGCCGAGCGGTCGCCGTGATCTGGGTTGGGGAGGGCGGCGTGCATGTGCTGGCGGGCGACGAGGAGCAGTCAAACCACGTCTCTCGTTCCTTGCCAACCGGGGATGGGGACTGGGAGACGCAGTGCGATGCCATCGCCTCGGTGATTCGCTCTGTGCTGTCTCCGTGGCTCGCGTCGCACGGGGCGCCCGCCATTTTGGAACGGGGGCCCGACCCCGAAGCACCGTCCCAGGTGCTCTCGATGCCGGCCCGCTTTCACGCGATCGGTGTGGCCGGGGCATACGCCCCGATGATCATGTCACGCCGGCAGCCTTGGCTGCACGGGGGGTGGCTGGGGCTGGATGTGAGGTGGCTCGAGTATTTTCGGATGAGCGTCGGGGGAGCCATCGTGCCAGTTCTGCGTCGGCGCTCTTACGGTCTGCAGCGCATCCCCTTGCGCGTCGAGGCAGAGGGACGCTGGGCCCTGGGACCGTGGAGCCTGGGGGCGGCGCTGTCCTATGTGCTGGACATCGCAAGAGTCCGCGGAAGTGATCTCGGCGGCGACGCGAATCGCTTTTACCACGGCCTCGGTGTGGTCGCCGTGATGGCCCACCGGCCGATTTCTTGGATGGAATTGCGCATCGTTGGGGGCATGGATTTGTATCAAGCCGCCAATCGGTACGTGGACCAAGATGGAGAAACTATCTTTCAGTACGGCCCTGTGCAGGGCCGCTTGGGCTTCGGTCTCGTTTTTTGGCTTTGGGGCGATTCGTTTTCCCTTTTTTCCTCTAAAAAGCACCCCACCTAGAAAATGGGTGGTGAAGGCAGATGATGACGAAGCGCACGAGGGCAACAAACGACAATTGGTCATTGGCAGATGAGGTGCTCATCCGTCAGGCGGTGGCCGGTGATGCCCGGGCGCGAGAGCGCTTGGCCGCGGCCAGTTTGCCCCGTGTGCGCCGATTGGTCGGCTTTGCGTACGGACGAAAGGAAGACACAGAGGATGTCATCCAGATCGCCATGGTCACGGTGTTCAAAGACCTGTACAAGTTGCGAAATTTTGCCGGATTCAGGACCTGGATGGACAAGGTGGTCTTCAACGTCGTCCGCTACCACGGGCGCCGCAGAACGCGTCTGTTAGCCGTGTTTTCGAAAAACGAGCTTCGGGATTCGGATTCCATCGATGCGCGTGACCCGGAAAAACGACACGCAAGTGCCCAACTTTTTCATAGGATTCAGCGCCACTTGGACAATGTCTCCGCAAAAAAACGCACAGCAGCGGTGATGTCCTTGTTCTTTGGCTACGTCGATTCCGAAATTGCGGAGCTGGTGGGGTGCAGCGTTGAGACCGCCAAAAAGCGGGTCCAGCACGGGCGTAAAGAGCTTTTTTCCCGGTTTGAAAAAGACCCCGAGTGTCGACGTCTTCTCGAGGAGGTGGGAAGATGAGAGGTGTCAATTGTCGCTGGGTAAAAGCGCGCCTTTCCGACCCCGCTGTACCGTATCTTTTGTCTCACGAACGATTGGCCATCCAGTCCCACCTGGAAACCTGTGAACGCTGCCGGCGCTTTGAAGCGATGGCGCGTCGACTGTCGGACGTGGCGCCTCGACTGTCGCCCCCGGCTCGACCTCCGTTTGCAGATCGGAGCGTTGTCAAGGCAGCCCTCGAAGGACGGTTGCCAGACCCGCCTGGCCATCAACACCCGCGATTCTGGGTCCCGATTTTGGCCGGCAGCGCTGCCCTGGCCGCGGTCATCTTGGTGTTGGCAACGATCCGAACGCCAACGCCCGAGCAGCCAATTGTGGAAGGGCGGTCAGTCCCCGCCCGTTTGGCGGTCAATGAAACCCGGCAAATCGAAAGAACCGGCGATACTGCAGGCGATGAAACCGCGAGACAGCAGACCAAGGGCGATCTGGGAAGTGTCATCTTTGGCGACCCTGGAAAACCGCTGATCCTGCCGGCAGGGGACCGGTTATTCGGGGAATCGGGTTCCAAAGTCACCGTTGAGGAGATATCGGACGTTTTGGTGCGGGTGCGGTTCTCTCACGGCCGGATTGTTGCGGACGTCGATGCAAGCGCTTCGCAGCGGCAATTCATCGTCGAGGCCCCGTCGCTTCGGGTGGAGGTGCGCGGCACGCAGTTCAGTGTGTCTTCTCATCCCCGAGGCGAGGAGGTGCGGGTCATCGAAGGGACGGTGTTGGTCGAAGATCGCACGGCGCCGGGAAGAGAATACTTGCTCGATACAAACGAAAGATTTGCCACCGGCGAACAGCGGTCGGAGATTGCGTCGAAAGACGAAATCGAGCGAGATCGGCAGTTGATGGGCATCGCGCCGGTGATCAAGCCCCGTCGCAAAAGCCCCGTCCAAAAGGCCAAAGAAGCGATCGCGCAAAAACGCTTGGAAGATGCCCAAAGACACATCGAGAGGGTGCGCCACGGGAAAAAAGACGAGCGCTCGAAAGTGCCGGGGCTCTTGGCGCGATTGGCTCGCGCGTACCGACAACAGGAGCACTTCAGTCTGGCTCGGAAGACCTATGAGCGTCTGATCGGCGAGTATGGTGAGTCCCAGGCGGGGCTGAACGCCATGGTGGCGCTCGCGCAGCTGGAATCCGACGGGATTGGGGATGAAGCGTCTGCGATTGGGCATTTCGAGGAGTACTTGAAACGAGCCCCTGACGGCTATCTCGCCGAGGACGCGTGGGTGGGGCTCGTGCGCGCACACGCAAAGGTAGGGCGCGACGCGCATATCATAGATCTGGTAGGCCGGTATCTGGCCTCGCGCCCCGCGGGCTCGTTCCGGGGGGAAATGATGAGGAGGCGCGCAGACGCGCGGGCAAAAAGAGGGGATTGCGCGCAGGCGGTCGCCGAGTACCGCGCCGTTATTGAACAGTGGCCCGGTTCTAGGCAGGCGGGCGCCGCGGCGCGGGGATTGAAACGATGTGGTGCGGAGGTCACACGTGATACCCAAGAGCATCGGTAGAGCGGTCTGGGTCACCCTGTTGTTTGTGGGGAGCTGCGAGTGGAACGGCACGATACAGTTGGATGATGAGAGGGACACCGGGTCTGATCAAATCGGCGACGAGGACGGCTCGAGCGTGCAAACGCAGCCGGATACGGTGAAGGCATCGGTCCACGTCCCCGCACAGTTTTCCGGCACCCCCACGACCCTTTGTGGGTACTTGACGACGGATGTCTTTGTGCCCAAGGCTTGGGCCCATGCAATTGTCTGTTATCCCCGCCCCCATGTGCGACCGAAGGTCCCGCTGGAGCTGGTCTTTCCCAATTCGGAGCTGGTTGACTTGTCAGGTCGCCATTATGTGAGCGCCGTGTTGTTCGTCGAGGGAGGGGCGGGGGACGGAGAACCGCCGGTGAAGGACGTGGACTACTTCGGGTCTGCCGGACAACCCGTCGCGCTCGGAGAAGAAGGCACGGGCATCATCGATGCGGGCGATATCATGCTCGGTCCGGTCTCTTATCCGTGACGGGAAAACGAACAGAACGCCGGAATATAGCAGTGTGAACGATGGCAGCTGGACGCAAATCTGCTCACCGCGGCGCGACCTCACCGTCGCTGACGAAGACCGGGAGGGTCGCCGCTCGAGGGTTGTCATCTTCGAAGCAGTCGTCCTGGGGATAGTAGTAGAGGACGAGGCGCGCCGGGCCTTCGTAGACAACGCTGACCACATCGGGCAGCTCGGTGGGCAGCTCGCTCACCCAGCCCTCCGGAAAATGGTCGGCGTATCCCTCTGGCAGCGGCTGCGTGCCGACCGTCTTGTACTCTAAGTTGCTTACGAAGAATCTGTTCTTGGTCGCCGGCGCGCAGCTCGGGTCGTCGCAGCCGCCGGTGAGATCCGGGGGGACGAACTGTCCGTCGAGGTAGTAGCCGGCCTGTGGATCCACCAGTTCGTCTACGGGTTCGAGTAACCTGTCGCCGCCGCCTTCTACGGCGTACAGGCGCGCGTAGTCCGTGCATGTGATGACCGAGATCAAAGGAGCGTCTTGAACTTCGAGCCAGATCCCCCGCTGCTCGGTGTCGTACCCGAAAACCGCGATGTTCGTGCGTCCTTCTCCAAAGACGTTGTCATCATTGTCGCAGGCGCCGCATAGAAAAAGGACGGCGATCAAAGCCCCCGTGATGAGTCTTGCTGGCATTCGCGTCTCCTTTGGCGGCGGTCTTTTTTTTAGGGCCCGCCGACGTTGTGCTTTCAAAGTACGATTCTTGGGACCAATGATCAATCGCGGGGTCCTTGGCACAGACGCTCAATGAGATCGTAGACAACCCCGTGCGATCCGAAATACAGTGCCGGGCATGCAGATTATCAAACCGATGCACCAGGGCCTTTTGTACAGGACCTTCTCGAAAGAGAAGCGGTTCTACCTGTCGGTGGCGTCGCTGAGCTTTTTCCCGTTCCACAACCCCCAGGCGCTGTCCACAGAGCAGCAGCTGTGGGAGACGCTGGGCGCGAGTCTCCACCCCGACATGGTCTTCGACGAGTGCATGCCCAAGGACCGGGGCGAGGTGCTCGTCATGGGATCGTGCCGGGCGCCGGGCGACACGCCGGTGGAGCGCCTGTTCGTCGACTTGGATATCGGGGCGATCCGAAAGCGCGTGGTGGTCACGGGGGATAGGTTCTGGACCCGGGGGGATCCCTCGAAGAACGCCCTGGGGCGCATGCTGGCAAAGGACTGGCACCCCACGTCGCCCGTGCCGTTTACAAAAAAGGATATCGGCTGGAAAAACGCCCTGGGCGGGGAGGGCTTCGAGCACAACCCCTGGGGCAAGGGCTATCTCCCCACGGGCACCCAGCCCGCCCTCGATGAGTCGTCACCCCTGCCGAGCGTGGAGCCCCCCGAGAGGATGATGGCCGGGCCGTGGTCGGTTGCCGAACCCGCGGGCTGCGGCCCCATCCACGCTCTGTGGCCGGGGCGCGCGGGCAAGGTGGGAAAAAAATACGACAAGCACTGGGAAAAGGAGCTCTACCCCGGCCCGGCCTCGGACATGGATCCCACCTATTACAACGCGGCGCCCGAGGATCAGCAGCTGCAGCGCGGCTTTTGGAACGGAGACGAGGAGATCGCTGTCACCCACATGCATCCGGAGCAGCCCAAGATTTCGACCCGATTGCCGGCGGTGCGGCCCCGCTGCTTCGTGTTGCAGCGCGGAGGCGATCGCGAAGAGCGGTGGTCCGAGGTGCCGCTCGCTGCGGAGACGGTGTGGCTGTTTCCCAACGTGCTGCGGGGGATCTTGGTCTCCCGCGGCGTGTTCGAGATAGACACCTTCTACGGCGTCGATGTGGACACGTTGCTGCTCGTCTGGGAGCTGCGAGGTGGGCAGACCCGGGCTCCCGAGGACTATCGCACCTCGGTGCGCCTGCGCCAAGACGATGAGACCAGCGCGGACTGGTCCGCGCGGGAGGATGACCTCTCGCCGCCCGAAGGCATCCCCGAAGAAGAGGATTTTTTCGCAGACGAAGACGACGAGGAAGAGGAAGAAAAAGGGCCCGATCCCCGGCTCGCCGCCATGGAGAAAAAAGCCGGCGGCGCGCTCGATAAGGCCAAGCAGATGCTGCTCGAGGTCGGGCTCGATCCGATGGCCTACCTGCCCGAGGCCCTCTCGTTCGCGCCGCCAGCTATTTCCAAGCCGCCCGAGCTCAAGAAGATGAGCGACGTGGGCAAGATGCTCGAGTACATGGACGCCGAGTTTGCCCGGGCCGAGGCCGAGGCGGCGAAGATCGAGTCGGGCCTCACCTTTGCTGGCGCACGGACCAAGGAAGAGGCCGAACAGAAGATCCACGCCAAGGCCCGGGAGATCTGCGCGCAGGTGGGCCAGGACTACGACGAGCTGCTTCTGAAGGCCAAGCAGAGGCCGCCTTCGACCAAGCCCGCGATTCAAAAGTTTGCCGAGGTCATAAACAAGGCCAAGGTGGAGCTGGCCGATCACCCAGACAAGGTGGCCAAGCT
>JAABTR010000335.1 GCA_011389755.1 Deltaproteobacteria bacterium
CCCGGCTCCCGGGTGCTCAGCATCGAGCCGGTGTTGGGGACGTGGGCCGTCACCACCTCTTTGTCCTCCAGCTCCACGTCAGCTAAAAACCGCTTGTACCGCCGCAAGAGTGTGCCGAATGTCAGCGCTCGCTCGAATCGCAACCGATCCGTCCTTTCTTCTATTTCTCCCTCGATTGTGCCTAAAACACATTCAACGCGACCAAAACATCTCTTTATTTACCCAAGTCGGCATTTTTTTTCACCTCTAACCCCACCGGACCGCACAGAGTCATTGACGTTCGGCGAAACATTTGTTTTTATTCAACCTGTCGAATTCTTCGCGAAAGCTGCTTTCGCATACGCGCTTAACAAAAGCCTTTATGAGGAGGAACCAAATGGAAAAGAAAATACTGCTCGTCACGAGCATCATCCTCACAGGCGCCCTGGGCCTCGCCTGTGAGGACGAGACAGAGGCGGCGAGCTCCAAGAGCACAGTTCCTAAAACCAGCGACTCCGGCGACACGAGCGGAGAAGACACAGACAACCGGGACACCCAGTCCGCGGGTCAAGACACCACGGGGGACGACTCGCAGACCGACAACAAACCACCGGACACTTCCACCGAAGACGACATCTGCGCCGAGCAGGACTTCACCATCGAGTACGTCCCGACGCGGCTGATGATCCTCCAAGACGTCTCCGGCTCCATGACAGAGGTCCCCAGCGGCACCACCGCCACCAAGTGGGAGCAGGCCAAGGCCGCGCTGCTCAACCTTTTGGCCCAGTGGAAAGGGCGCGAAGAGATCGAGTTCGGGTTCGACCTCTTCCCGGACGACGGCTACTGCGGGGTCGCCGAACCGGTTGTCCAGGACGCGGGCCCAGGCAATATCCTGGCCATCGAACAGTTCGTCGAGCAATACGAAATGAAAGAAGGGACGACACCGCTTTGCAAGGCCATGAACCGCTTCGACAAGGAGGGATGGCCGAACTACGCGCCGGTCTTCACCGACGCCGAGGCTGCCAGTTACTTGCTCGTGGTCTCCGACGGCGATGACACCTGCGGCGGCTACGGAGTCTGCGGCGGGCTCTTTGGGCCGAACTTCAAGAAGCTCACCGAGAAGCTCGTGGCCAGCGGCATCAAAGTGATCGTGATCGGTTTCGGCACCGGCACCGGCTCGGCGCAGCTCAACTCCATCGCCACCAACGGTGGCACCGGCTACAACAAGTACATCAACGCCGACGACCAGGCGCAGCTCCAGAGTGCCCTCGAGTCGATCGCCTCCGAAGTCGTCGGGTGCGTCTACGACATCGAGCAGCCCCCCGAGGGAGAGGTGGATCCCGAGCAGGTCAACTTCTACTTCACCGCGGACGGGAAAAAAGACGAGGTCATTTTCAAGGTCGACGACTGTGCGAGCGGACAGGGCTGGCGCTGGGTTGACGACACTCAGACCAAGGTGGAGTTCTGCGAGCAGACCTGTGAGCGGCTGAGGTCCGGCGACGTAAACGGCGTCAAGGCCACCTTTGGCTGCCCCACCATCATCCCGCGCTGAGCCGCGCCCGCCCCGCCGGAGTATACACGCGCGCGATGTTTGACTCACCCACGAGACGAAAGGTGCCTATCATGCGTAAGAACAACTCGATGATCGTCTGCCTGTCGCTGCTATCGATGGTGGGCACCTGCGGCTGCGAGTCAGAAGGCGATCTGCGCCGCACCGCCGGCTCCACCGCTCCCACGTCGAGCAGCGACGCCGGGGACACGAGCGGAACCGCCCCCTCCACTGATGAGACCGGTGACCCGGCCGATACCCAAGACGGCACCGATGACGACGACTCACAGGTCTGCGAAGCCCAGCCCTTTGCCATCAAGCGGGACGCAGGGCGGCTCATGATCCTGCAAGATCTCTCCTGGTCGATGACGATGAAAGACCGCTGGGAAGACGCCAAAAAGGCCCTCGGGGGCATGCTCGCGGAGCCCGACCTCGCCTCCATCGAGTATGGATTCGACAGCTTCCCAACAGACGCGTCCAACGGGTGCGGCATCCATCAGTCGGTCCTCGTGGACTCCGGCCCCGCGAGCCGGGACGCCGTCGTCGCCCAAGTGGACACTGTCGAGGTCTCCAACGGCGCCACGCCTTTATACTGCGCCATGAAAAACTTTCTGACCCCCGGCTACGCGCCCGGTTTCTCAAAACCGGACAAAGCGCGTTTTCTGCTGGTGGTCTCGGACGGGCAGCCCACCTGCCCCCAAGAGTGCGGCAAATCCAACGGCACACCGGTCGACCCCAGCGACGTGGGCGAGCTCACCAGGGCTCTTTTCGACGCTGGAACCAAGACCCTCGCCATCGGCTTCAAGTACAACATCAGCGATGATCCCCAGTACCTGACCCAGATCGCCAGCAACGGCGGCACCGGGTACAGCGACTACATCCCGGCCAATGACAAAGACGAACTCGAAGAGGCCCTCAAACAGGTCGCGGGGTCTGTGGTCAGCTGCACCTACTCCATCGAAGCAGCAGAAGCCTCCTCAGACCCCGACAAGGTCAACTTCTACTTCGTCGAGAATGGAAAAGAACGCATCGTCGGGTTCAGCGAAGGCTGCGCTCAGGCAGAGGGCTGGACCTGGACCGATGACAGCCACGACGCCATCGAGCTTTGCAAGGACACCTGCGAGGAGCTCAAGACCGGATCGGTGGACGAGGTCATTGCCAAGTTCGGGTGCAAGACCTTGGTCGTCTAAATCAGGTCGTCTCACGTCACCGAAGAAAAGCAAAGGCAACTCCATGAAGAACCTGTATTTCTTGGTATTTTTGCCGCTCGCGGCGTCCGGATGCGCCACAGATTCAGATCCCCGCGGCGCTTCGGGCGGCGATTCCAACAAAGCCGGCCCCGATGAGGCGTCTGACGACTCG
>JAABTR010000336.1 GCA_011389755.1 Deltaproteobacteria bacterium
GCCACAGATTCAGATCCCCGCGGCGCTTCGGGCGGCGATTCCAACAAAGCCGGCCCCGATGAGGCGTCTGACGACTCGGGAGGAGACACTTCGCCGGGAGGCGGGTCCGTTTGCGACGAGCAGCCGCTGTCCGTGGCCCGGGAAGGGGGGCGGGTCATGATCCTGCAAGATCTGTCCTACTCAATGAGCCTCGCCGTCCCCAAGGGCTCGGACGCGGTGAAATGGACCAGCGCCAAGGCCGCGCTCTCGAGCGTCTTGACCGATCCCGCCTTCGACTCCATCGAGTTCGGCTTCGACTCCTTCCCCGACTGGGGTGCCTGCGGCACCGGGCTCTTGCAGCACGACTGCTCCGAAGACGGCGCTCAGACCATCGCGAACCTCATAAGCGACATCGAAATCGCCTACGAGGCCAACACCCCCCTTTACTGCGCCATGGCCCGTTACCTGGACCCGACGTTCGCGCCGGCGCTGTCTTCAAAGGACAAACCGAGCTACCTCCTCGTGGTCTCGGACGGCCAGCCCACCTGCTCCACCGATTGCCTCACCGAAGAGGTGGGGGAAACGTCCCCGCTCCCCTCGGAGCTGGGCAAGCTCACCGCCCAGTTGGCCCAAAACGGCATTGAGACTTTTATCATCGGTTTCCAGTACACTAGCACCGACGACCCCGAGTACCTCGAGGCGATCGCCCACAGCGGCGGGACCGGCTTCGGCGTCATCATGGCCGATGATCAAGAGCAGCTCGAGCAGGCCCTGTCGACGATCACCGGCACGGTGCTCACCTGCAACTTCACCCTCGAAGCGCCGGACGCGGCGGCCGACCCCAACTTGGTGAACTTCTACTTCGACGACGACGAGAGCGCCATCCCCCTCGACGAGGGCTGCCAAAAGGGCGTCGGTTGGACCTGGACCGACGAGGAGCACACCCAGATCGAGCTGTGCAAGGACGCCTGCGACACGCTCATGAGCGGCGATGTCGAAAAGGTCGTCGCCAAGTTCGGCTGCCAGACCGTGGTGGTCTAGCTCAAAGGATCGGCTGTCTGTGAGGGGACACCGGTCTCAATGGGGTTATCGGGATTGGAGCTCCACTCGAGCCACCCCCCGTCGTAAATGGCGATGCGCTCCCAGCCCACGAGGTAAGCGCAGAAGAACGCTTCGCTGGCCCTCCAGCCCGTCCCGCAGTAAAACGCGACCCGTTTATCCGGTGTGATTTTGACCTCTTCCCAGTTCCGCTCGATCTCCTTGTAGTCGCGCATGGAGTTGTCGTGGTTGCGGTAATTTTGCATGTGGTAGGCGTCGCTGCCGCAGTTGCCGAAGACAGCCCCGGGTATCCGCCCCTTGGGTCCGACGTAGTGGTAGCCGCTGAGCTCTCCTGTGAACTCGGCCCAGCTGCGCACGCTGACCAGGTCGGATCTCGGATCGCCCAGCATGCGCCTGGCTTCTTCCATATCGACGATGAGCTCGGGGCGCGCGGGGATCTTCTTCCCAAAAGACGGCGCCGCCTCGGGCGGCGTCTCGCCGGTCACCACGGCGTACCCTGTGGCCTGCCACGCGTCGAGCCCACCGTCCAGCACGCGCACGTCTTCGACCCCGGAGTACATGGAGATGAGCGCGGCGCGCATGGCGGCGATCTGTCCGGCTCTCTTGCCCGGATCCGGATCTTCCATCGTCGGCTTGGCACAGCGGCCGTACAGGATCAAGGTCGTGTCGTGGGTCACGCCGAGCCGTTCGAAAGCCTCTTGGAGCTCGGCGGGGGATCTCCGATTCCACCCATCCGGGCTCTCGAGGTTCAAGGTGTCGAGATGGATCGCGCCGGGGATGTGCCCCGAGGTGTAGTCCTCTTTGTTGTCGAAGTTGACGTGTGCGAGCACCACAGGGCCTCGCGGGGAACTCATGACCTCTTCCCCGTCCATGACGGCCCGCAGCCAACCGGGGTAAACGAGGTGGCGGTACCTGGCCATGCGCTCCACCCGCGCGTCCGGGTCGGCCTGCCAGGCGAAAAAGCCCTCTTCGTAGACGCCCACGTCCCCAAACCCCATATCTTCGAGCAGGGTCGCTGCGCTTCGCGCGTCCGCGGGCCCGTCTCCATATACTGCGAGCGGAGCGTGGGGAGGGACGCCCTTTTCTAAAAGCGCCTTTTTGGACCCGTCTTTGCCTAAAGTCTCAAACCACGAAAGCGGAAACGGCCTCGCGCCGGGCAGGTGTCCCCCGCGGGTCTCGCCGCGAAGGGGCCACCCGTTGTACGCCGACATGGGCCGAACATCCAATATGGCCGCATCACGCCTCACCATCGTTTCCATGATTTCTTCCCTTGTGATGCTTTTCATCGACGCTCCCTCCTTGTGTCGGTGTCCGGTTGTCATCCCCCCAGCGTAACGACGAGATCCCGATCCGTCACACCGTCTCGAGAGCAAAAAATCCCAAAGCACTCAGATGTGGCGGCGCTGCCTCACAGGGACGGCTTGCCCCGCCTGGGCCGGCCGGGTTTTGGTCTTTGCGTCAGCGACAGCTTGGGCGCAGACGTGATCGAGGACGCGCTGCGGGAAGCCGCGCCGGCTGTCCCCGGCTGCATCGAGGTAGAGACAATTGGCGGTCTCGCGCGCGCCGAACCCTCTTTCGACGCCGTAGCCGAACAAAAGCTCGATGAGCCTCTTCAAGGCGATCCCCGCGGTCTTGCCGGTCTCGCGGTAGAGGTGCTGCGACAAAGCCGTGAACACGCGCCACGGCGACGCTTCTTGGCTGCGCATAAGCTCCAAGTAGCTCGAGAAGCGGCCCCCGTTGTGCACCAGGTCGAAGTAGCGGGCGAGCCTCTTGAGGCCTTGCATCTGCTCGAAGCTCACGTCCCGGTTGCGCAGGAGCTCGTAAGGCGCCACCGGGCTGTAGACCATCTCAAAGGCATCGTCATGCCGGGCGATGGGGGCGCCGCGCAGCTTCTTCAGGATCCCCAGCTGCACCTCCTGGACCCCGAGCGACATCAACCTGTCGAATCCCGCCGCCATCGACTCGAGGGTCTCCCCGGGGAGGCCCAGCACCAAGTCGGTGTGCAGGTGCACGCCGGTTCGCTCGAGGAGCGCCGAGATGTTGCGCTCGATGCGGCCCACGTCTTGGCGGCGACCGATGCGCGCCGCGACCTGTGGGTCGAACGTCTGCACCCCGGCTTCGAGCTGGATGCTCCCCGCCCGGAACCCCCCGAGCACCTCGATGAGCTCATCCGATATCTGATCGGGGACCACCTCGAAGTGCAAGAAGATCCCCTCGTCTTTGCGAGCCTCGAAAAAGCCCAAAAGCCTGCGCCAGTCGGTGAGGTGCAGGGCTCTGTCGATGAACTTGAAGCTGCGCGCCCCTCGCGCGAAGAGCGCGTCCACCTGCTCGATCACCGCGTCGATGGGGAAACGGCGCACCTTGCGATCGAGGCACGAGAGGCAAAACTCGCACCCAAAGGGGCACCCGCGGCTGGTCTCCACGTACACGGTGCGGTGAGCGATATCCCGGTCGTCGTAGCCCCGGTATGGAAGCGCGAGGTGCTCCAGGTTCAAAGGCGCCGCGCGGACAACCTTGCCCGAGGGTCTTTTGCCTTTGAGGAGGCTCGCGCACAGCTCGGCAAAGGCCCGCTCCCCTTCGCCTGACACCACGTAGCTCGCCGACTCGGCGATCGGCATCGCCTGGACGCCGAAGGAGACCTCGGGACCTCCCAGCACGATCTCCAGCTCCGGGCGCACGGCCGCCAGGATCGCCGCCACGTCGGTGAGCAGCGCCACGTTCCAGATGTAGACCGACAGCCCGACGACGCGGGGCCGGTGTGACAGGATGCGCTCGACGAGGTCGATGGCCCGATCCTGGGCCGTCCCTTCGACGATCTCGGCCCGATGCTCCAGGTCCCCAAGGTTCGCCTTGAGATAGCGAAGAGCGAAAGCGCAGTGATGATACCGCGCGTTGGCCGTGCACAAGACGATGTCCGTCATATCTTTGCGCCTGGGAAGCCGAAGAGCGCGGCGGCGTTCTTCGTCGTGATCTTCGCGATCTCCTCCACCGAGGTCTTCCGATGGTTTGCCAGGGCCTCGGCGATATCAAAGACGTGATGGGGTTCGACCTTTTCGGGTTCCACCCCTTCGAGCCCGATAGACGGCGCGTCGGTCTCGAGCAACAGCCGCTCGGCCGGCACACTCCGAGCAGCGCGGTGGGCTCTTTGTGCCCGCGGCCTGGTCAAGACGCCGCCGAACGCGATGTGCATCCCGGCGTCCACGAACCGCTTTGCGAGCTCGGGCCCCCGGGAAAAGGCATGTATCGCCCCGCGCAGCTTCCCCTCGTACTGTGCCAAAATACCCAAAAGCTCCTCGAACGCGCCGCGGCAGTGCAAAAGAACCGGCAAGGACGCCCCAGCGGCGATGTCGAGCTGCCTTCGCAGCACCTCGATCTGCCGCTCATGACCCACACCGTCGACCTTGAAGTCGAGCCCGATCTCACCGACAGCCACCGCGTGGCCCTGTGCGACGGACCGCTCGAGCTCCGCAAACTCCACGTCGTCCTCGGCGCGCCAGGGGTGAACCCCCAAGGCTATCGAGACCGACTCGGGTCGCCCGATCCTCGCGAGGTGAGCCCAAGAAGCCACATCGTAAGCCGGCGCGATAATGCGGCGCACGCCGCGCCGCGCGGCGCGATCGATCACAGCGTCCAGATCGTCCGCGAGCGGCGAGAAGCTCAGATGGCAATGGGTATCGACGAGCAACATGATGGGACTATATCGCCCTTGGCACCTCGAGGGTAGGCGTCATTCTCGGCAGGCGCAGGCCCGCCTGGCGTAGCTGTTGACGGCGTCAGCGGTGGTCGCCAGCTCGTCTCGAACCCTCATTATCAAAGAGGGCAAAAACGCGCACCCGACGCCGACCGAACCGGGGACCGTGTTGCTCACTTCGGTGATGGTGACCGGGGCGCCCAGCGCGCCTAAGACGGCGTCACAGTTTTCATTGCTCCCGCCGGAGCCGGCAAAGCTCTTCGTGGCCTCGTCGTATCCTCCGCGGCCCTCGCAGACGGTCGCGCAGCTGACGTTTACTTTGGGAGCGAAATACCAGGAGGCGCCGCCCACCTGGACCCCTCCTCCCGAAGAGCCGCTGCCGGTGTCTGTTTCGCTCTCGGTCTCGACCCCCGGGTCGCTGCTGCCTGTCTCTTGGGTGTCGCCGCCGGTGTCGATGGTGCCCGGCGTGTCGGTGGACAAAGGAGCCGTGTCCTGCCCCGAATCGATGTCCGAGTCAGACGCCAAAGGGGTGTCCGAATCAGCGGCGCTGCCGGTGTCGCCAGAGCTGTCGCTCGGCCCAGTGTCGAAAAAGCTGTCGCCAAAGCTGTCGCTCGGTCCGCTGTCGCTCGGTCCAGTGTCGAAATAGCTGTCGCTCGGTCCGGTGTCGCCCAAGGTGCCATCTGTCTCATGGCTCGAATCCCCGGTATCCGAGCCGCCTTCGAGGCTGTCCGACCCGCCGACGCCGACCTGCTCATTCGATCGCGCGTAGTCGGTCGAGGTCGCCTCGACGCACCCGAGCGCTCCGGCGACCCACATCGCGATCACCCCAAGTCTTTTCACGTAGTTCATGTGCCCATATTATCAGACAATAGACGTCATTCACAAACGCCCACAGCCGACAACGCTTTTTTTAGTGGGCCTCGATCGCCTACAGCTCTTTACTTTTTTGTTAAATTGCAAAATTCTCCTCTTGTCGCATTGGCTTCGTTGTGACCTTGTTTGATGGACTTTCCGTCCGATTCGGTCCGTACGAAGCACTTTGAATGACAACAAACGCGGCAACGACGCCGCTCATCGACTCGAAAAAGAAGTACGGCTTTAAATCTGAAAATGCGAGCCGCCACGGAGGAAACATGAATCACAAAAAAACCTATCCCATACTGGCCCTCTATGCGCTCACGTCGCTCCTATTCTCCGCGCTTGTGGGCTCTGGCTGCGAAACGGACGAAGACACGCAATCGCGCCGCATCGATAACGGCACCGAAGAAGGGGGTGAAGGCGAAGGGGAAGGCGAAGGTGAGGGCGAAGGCGAGGGTGAAGGCGAGGGTGAAGGCGAGGGCGAGGGCGAACCGGATGACGGCTGCTCCGAAGAATCGAAGCTCATCTACCTGGTCGACAGCAACGACGCGTTCTACAGCTTCGATCCCACCGTTCCCGGCGCGCAAGCCTTCAAGCTCATCACCACCCTCACCTGCGCCTCCGGCGGTCAGCCCTTCTCCATGGCGGTGAGCCGCGAAGGTTTTGCCTACGTCCTATATTCTGACTCCATGTCCTCCTGCGTGGCTTTAAACAAGGTCGACATCAAAACCGGAGCGTGTCTGGGCAAAACGAACTTCAAGTGCGGCGCGAGCGGGTACTACCTCTTCGGTATGGGCTACGCCACCACGAGCGCGGGAGCCACCACCGATGATCTCTACGTGGGGAACGCACGGGGGACCTCGCGTCTGTCGATCATGGACCCCGAGCAGGGGACCCTGGATTACGTAGGCGACCTCGCGGCCACCGGACCCGAATTCACCGGTAACGCCGAGGGCGAGCTGTGGGGCTTCTTTCCCCAGAAAAACCCGCCCGTCCTCCAGCGGATAGACAGAGACACCGCCGCGCCCCTCGAAACCATCAGCCTCCAAGGGCTGCCCTCTGCCGGCACCGGAACGGGGACCTCGGCGTGGGCCTTCGCCTACTGGGGGGGGAGCTTCTACGTCTTTTACAAATCGCCTTCCGATAGCTCCACGAACGTCTACAAAGTTGAATATGACGGAACCATCATTAACTACATCCCGAACACAGGCATGAGCATCGTCGGCGCCGGCGTCTCGACCTGTGCGCCGGTTGTGGTGCGCTAGCCGCGATTGAAGGGGCTTTTATAAACAAAGAGACGCCCATGCACTGTTCATCCCGCACTCCCGGCGGCGACCAGATGCGCGAGCACGCAGGCAAGCTCGGAGCTGTCGCCATGCGCGCGACCTCACTCGCCTCACGCCGTCTGCCGCTGGCCGATCCTCGCGTCCAGCTCGCGCATATCGAGAAGGTGGCCCTCGACGTGGAGTTGGAGACGGCGCTTGAACGCGCGGGGCTTTCCCCGCTGACGCCGACCCGGATAACGACGCTGCAGCTCAACCTGGGCAAGCTGTGCAACATGGCCTGCTC
>JAABTR010000337.1 GCA_011389755.1 Deltaproteobacteria bacterium
GCAATGCGGGTGAGCTCGAAGGCAGCGAGGACGTGTCGCGATATCTCCAGGAGAAAAAGAACTGCTGGCTCGACCCTTGGAACGAACTGATGTCCGTGCAGAACTCGGGTTTCAGCACCTGGCAGTTCAAATCCGCGGGCCCGGACGAGCGTTTCGAAACAGACGACGACCTTTCTTATGGCGCCAAAATCTTTTGCGGCGACGATATGCGCGACTGGGACGAGGGTCCCATGGAAGACGGCGCCGCAGGCGGCGAAGGCGAGGGAGAAGGCGAAGGAAGCGGTTCGGGCCCGCGGGTGCGGCGCAACTTCCCCGAGACCCTCTACGTCAACCCGGCGCTCATCACCGACGCCGCCGGCAGAGCCGAGCTGACCGTCCCTCTGGCCGACTCCATCACCACCTGGCGCCTCGGGGCGCTGGCGTCGTCGCGAGGCGGGCTTTTGGGCTCTGCCGAGCACGGCATCACGGTCTTCCAAGACTTCTTTGTCGACATCGACGTCCCCGTCCAGCTCACCCAGGACGACGAGGTGGCCGTCCCGGTGGCCATCTACAACTACCTCGACGAAGCCCAGAGCGTGACCTTGTCGATTGTCGAGCAGGACTGGTTCGAGCTCGTGGACACGGCGGACAAGACCGTGGAGCTGGGGCCGGGTGAGGTGGCCGGCGTCTCCTACAGGGTCCGGGCCAAGGACGTGGGCTGGCAGGCCCTCACCGTATACGGGTACGGGACCGAGCTGTCAGACGCGGTGGAGCGCAAAGTCGAGGTGGTCCCGAACGGCAAGCAGCTCGACGGCGCGGTCTCCGGTCGGCTAGACGGCGCCGTCGAGCACGTGGCCGCCTTCCCCGAAGACGCCATCCCCGGAGCGAGCAGGCTCCTCGTCAAGATCTACCCCGGCATGATGTCCCAGGCCGTCGAAGGGCTCGACTCGATGCTGAGCATGCCAAACGGCTGCTTCGAGCAGACCTCGTCGTCCACGTATCCGAATGTGCTGGTCCTCGACTACCTCATGCGCTCGAACGCTGTGACCCCCGAGATCGAGCTCAAGGCCCGGGAGTACATCAACCTCGGCTACCAGCGCCTGCTCACCTTCGAGGTAGACGGCGGCGGCTTCGAGTGGTTCGGTGGCACCCCGGCTCACAACGTCTTGACCGCCTATGGCCTCCTCGAGTTCTTCGACATGGCCAAGGTGCACCCCGTCGATCCGGCCATCATCGAGCGCACCCAGACGTGGCTCGCCAATCAGCAGCAGGCCGACGGCCACTTCGAGCCGACCCACGGCGGCATCGCCGAGGGGGCTATCAACAACTACCAAGACGACGTGGCTCGAACCACCGCCTACTTGACCTACGCCCTGGCCGAGACCGGCTACGACGGGGGACCCTTAAGCGCCGGGATCGCGTGGCTCAAGGCCCATCAAGCAGAGGTCACCGACGCCTATGGGCTCGCCATGATGGGAGGCGCCTTGGTGGCCGCGGGCGATCCCGCCGCCGCCGGCGTGCTCGACCGGCTCCACGACCTGCGCGTCGAAGAAGACGGCCTGGTCCACTGGACGGGGACCGGGGAGTCCACCACCTACGGCACCGGCGACGTGATGACCCTCGAGACGACGGCGCTCGCGGCTCTCGCCATGCTCCGCGCCGGCGTGCACAGCGGCGATGTGTCGGGCGCGGTGGACTTTTTGCTCACCAAGAAGGACAGCTTCGGCAACTGGAGCACCACCCAGGCCACGATACAGACTCTGCGCCTGCTCATCGCGCTGATGGAGAACGCCGCCCAGCCCGGAGCCGCCACGGTGCGCGTCTACGCCCACGACACCTTGCGCGAGACGTTGGATATCACCGCGCAGACGAGCGACGTGCTGCGCATGATCGACTTGAGCGGCGTCATCGCCTCGGGCAACAACCCGGTGCGCATCGAGATCGACGGCGATTCGAGCTACATGTACCAGGTGATCTCCCGCCACTTCGTCCCGTGGGGCGCGGGCGAGGGCACCCCCGGCCAGGGCCCGGTCTCCATCGACGTCGAGTACGACAAAACCCAGCTCGCCGTGGATGAGGTGGTCACCGCCACGGCGACCATCGCGAGCACGGTCCCCGGCGCCATGGCCAAGATGGTGCTCGTGGATATCGGCCTGCCGCCCGGGTTCGACCTCATCACCGACGACCTGCAGTCGGCCGTCCAGGTGGGCGTCTTGCAGAGATTCGAGAAGACCGAGCGCCAGCTCATCCTCTACATCGAGCAGGTCACTTATGGAGAGCCGGTGATCGTCAGCTACGGCTTGCGGGCCAAGTATCCGCTGACCGCCTCATCGGGCGAAGCCGAGGTCCACCCCTACTACGACCCCGACGCGAGCAGCCAAGAAGAGCCCACCGAGTTCGTGGTCACCGAGTAGGGCGCTGCTAAAGGCATCCAACCCCGTACTTGGCGATTTCGTCGAGCATCTCTTTGTCGAGACAAAGATTGCGACCACCGAAGACCGCATCGCCGACCTCGTCGAAATCACAGCAGGTCCACCCGCCGGGGCAGTCGTCGTCATCGACGACGCAATCGGCGATGGTGCACTTACCTTCGTTCGTCATGGCGTTGAACGCACAAAAAGAGGCCGCGGGGTTATCGTCGCATTGCCCCTCATCCGGGTCACAGGCATCCCCGAGCCCGGACAAATCGCCCAAGTCTTCGCTCACCGACTCAGAGTCCGTGCCCTCGTCATCCTCCACCGGGACACACTCGATCTTGTCCTTGGCCAGCCCATACCCTTCCTCGCACACGCAGTTTCCCTCGACGTAGCGCTGGTGCTCCGAGCACCGCTCATCGTCGCTGGGCGCGCAAGACACAGTCGCAAAAACAAACACCGCTGTCGTCACAAACTCAAACAGATGCATGAAAAAGACTCCTGTTTTTCTTTTACAAAAAGATCCTTTCCAAATACCGCGCACGCCTTCACCGATCCAGTTCTCACCCGCGCACGCAGCGGGTGTAGGCACTAAAGGCCGTGATGTTTGTCATGACGGTTCCCGTGGAGAAGCGGATGGTCCAGTAATACTCCTGCGCCCAGGGTTTGTCCGGATCCTCGGGCACCTTGGAAGAGGACCAATAGGTTCCGTTGCACGATCCCGTCACATCCGCGGGCCAGTAACATCCGTCTATCCAATAGCCCTGTCCATTGCCTTTGAAAGCGTCGCAACTCTCGCATTTTTCGGAGCAGCTCTGTTCCAGGCACTCCGGGTCGCTGACCCCACACGAATCTGAGCCGCAATCTCGAATGAGCGAGACGAGCTCTTGGATGCTCGGCAGCCTCCAATCGCTGTATCCTCCGAGCTTCAAACTGTCGCAGTAGGAAAGTGCGCCGCTTACGGATCCGCCGTGGTCGGTTGCGCTTGTCTCCTTGGACCCGTTTTGCCAACAAAGCCCCGAGCTCGGATCGCACCAGACATCCCCCGCGGTGCCCGTGTCGTCATCGTCGCCGCCACCGTCATCATCTTTGCCTGTTCCCTCCCCCGCGTCCGCCCCGCCAGTGACCGTGACCGTGGTCGAGCCGCTGTAGGAGGCTTTCTTGGCGTCTGTGGCCGTGAAAGCCAAGGAGTACTTTCCCGGGACATCGGCGTTGAACAAAACGGTGAAGGGACACCTTTCCAGCGGTGAGCCCCACGCCAAAGACGCACCCGAAGGCGATGGGGCATCGAGGGTTATCGGGAAGGCGGTCGCGTCGGGACAGTCGATGTATATCGTGACGTCCTCTCCCGATCCCGGCACGGGGTTGTCGACGGTCACCGACAGCTTGGTCTGATCGTCGATGCCCTTCCCATAGTCCATCACGTCTCGATCTTCGAACTCGACGCTCAAGGACCCGCCGCTCAAATCGATGTCATCGATGGACATCGGCACCTTCCCGTCCATGGCCACGACCATGCTCGAAGGCCCGATGGAGGGCAGCTGCACCATCGCCTCGCTCGAAGGTCTGTCAAACTCTCCGAGGAACGTCATTTCGGGGGCCTCGATGGTCACCGTTCCGTCGCTCTCGACCGTCGGCTGCAGCGCCTGGGGGTACCTGTCGGCGGCATCGAGCGCGATGGCCGCCGCGGCATCTTTTTGTTTTTCACCATCGGCGTCTTCATCTTCGAGCAGCTTCTCGGCTTCTTCGGAGGTCATCTGCTCGGCGGGGGGATCCACCTCGATGCTCTGCGTCTCTTTTGTGGTGACCACCATGTCCACTTTGTCCGCGAAGACATCCTGCGGCTGGATGCTCACGCCGGTCGCCTCGGTGACGACCGTTATCAAAAGATCGGTGGTCACGCCGAGCGCCTCGGAGCCGGTCGCCCACTCGAGCAGCTTGCCTCCGGTCACCGATCCGGTCACCCCCGTAAGCAAGGCCGTGTCCAGCTTGACCGCTCCGGTGCCGGCCGCGGTGGCGGCGTCGATGACCGCCTTGCTCTTCTCCGCAGAATCGATGGGCCCTATATCCCCCGGCTCGGTGGATCGCGCCGCCAAATCCACGCTGATATTATTGGCGGCTTGAGCTCTTTTTATGCCGTTGAGTCCTTTAAATTTTTTTATCGTTTCTTCTTTTGGTGCGTCTTCGTCCAGCCCCAGGCTCTCGTTGAGGACCTTGTGCTCGGCCGAACCTTCGATGGTGCCTTCCACGCGCTTTTTCTCGGGCGCGCTCCACTTATCGGCGATCTCTTCTTTGGCCTTGAACAATCCGTAGCAGGCAGCTGCCCCCAGGCCGAGGGCCACGATGCCCGTCAGCAAAAAGCGGGGCCTCATGCTGCTATTCGAGATACCGGCCCTCGAGCTCTCGTTCACGAGATCGCGGATGACGATATCGTCTCCGGCCTTGACGAGCCCGTGACTCCTTACGACCAAGGCGTTGACCTTTGCCGACACGTCGACGAGGCCCTCCAAAAAGGCCTTTTGTTCTTCCTCGGTGTAGACCGGCCCCTCTTGTGACGCCGCGGGAACGGTGAAATTTCGGCTGCCTATCCTGGCGAGCTCCACAAATGCCGCCTGGGCCTCTTCGCCCGACTCAACGTAACTCCCCAGGCTCTGGTTGAATGTCTTTATTTTCTCCTGCTCGGGCGTCAGCTCGCTATCGCCGGCTTTGCAACCCGCACCCAAAAGGGCCGCACACAAAATGAAAAACAATACAGGCAGCTGTCTCACGTTTTTCGCCTCCCGGCCCGTGGGGCCCAATCCGCTCTTTTCTACAGAGCAGCCGCCTTGGTCCAGCGCCAAAGAAAAGACCCCGCCGGACCTCTGCGTGCGTTCGACCTCGAAACCAATTTTGGGTTCAACAGCCTCACCAAATAATTTTGCTGCGAAGTCAACCACCGTCAAATCTGAGTCAAAACGCCCAATTGCCCCGGTGCACAACCGCCGTTACACTTCGTCTGTCCAGGAGCGAGCAAAACTGAAATCCACATCAGGAGGCGACATGTTCTCCCCTTCCATCGCATCGACAAATAGTCCCATCGCAGCTCGACGCGAAGCCGTCGCCGAGTGGGTCATGGAGCGCATTTTCAAGTTTTACCCCGAGCTCGAGAAAAAATTCGAACCGGTCGGCCGAGCCCGAACTCTGGAAGACATCATCTACCACGTGACGTACCTCTCAACAGCTCTGACCTTGGATCGCGTCGAGTTTTTCACCGACTACATCGACTGGACCCGTAGCGTGCTCGAAGCGCACGGGGTCTCAGCCTCCCAGCTCGCCATGTCCTTGGAGCTCATCGAGGAGAAGCTCGTCGCCGATTTTTGTGATGACGAAGATCTCAAAGCGCAGATGAGCCGTTTGTTTCGACACGCCCAAAAACAGCTCGCCCTTAAGTCTCCCCCCTCAGGTGTCGATCAAACCGGCTCTCACCCTTTAGAATCCACCGCGCGGGAGTACCTCGACCTGCTGCTGGCATCAAACCGCCGCGCGTCAAAAGACCTGCTCGTCGCCTTAGTGGAGAGCGGCGTCGACGTTCGCGATGTCTACCTGCACATCATCGCCCGCAGCCAACACCTGCTCGGTGTCCTGTGGCAAAACAACCGGATCTCGGTGGCCAAGGAACATTATGTCACCGCCGCCACCCAAGCCAACATCACGAGCCTGTATCCTTTCGTATTCGGTCAGCACATCCCCAAGCTGGGAAGGTCGCTGGTCGCGACCTGCATCGCAGGAGAGCTCCATGAGCTAGGCATCCGCATGGTGGCCGACTTTCTCGAGATGGAAGGCTGGGACACCAACTACCTCGGCGCGAGCACCCCCATCCCGGACCTGCTCGACTACATCGAGGAGATCTCTCCGGATGTTTTGGCCGTCTCCGCCACCCTGTCCCCGCACGTGGAGCAGATACGCGACCTCATCGCGCAAGTCCGCGCAAAGCACGAGCCGGCGGACTTGCGCATCTTGGTGGGCGGCCGTCCTTTCAACCGGGTCGAAGGTCTCTGGAAACAGATTGGAGCCGACGCCATGGCCTTCGACGCTCTGAGCGCCGTGCAAAAAGCGCGAGACCTCCTCGGCGGCGGAGAGACATCATGAACGAAAAGGGGAGCAACATCCGGTTGGTCGCGATTTGCGATCCCGCGGGCCTGGTCGTCAATGTCCCATGGGCTGACAAAGCTCTCAGCCAAACTCTCGAGCCCGGTGCGTCGTTCGAGGAATGTGTAACCGGCAGCTCCAGGAACAAAGCTTTGACCCTCCTTAGCAAAGCGGCGCGAGGTGAAATCGTCCTCGACTGGGAGCTGAACGTGGACTTTTTTGGAGACGAGCGCCCCTTAAACTTCACAGCGTGCGCCGTCGACGCGGGGATCTTAATAATTGCCCACGCGGCCTCGTCGGAAATCTTCGAGCTCTACGAGGAGCTGACCCGCATCAACAATGAACAGGCGGGCGCGCTGCGCGCCTATGTCAAGGAAAAGCTCAGGATCAGCGCAGGCGCACCAACGAGCGAGGTCGACGTGCTCGATGAGCTCACGCGGCTGAACAACGACCTGGCCAACACGCAGCGCCGCCTGCACAAAACCAACGCAACGCTCGGGCGCCTCAACGAAGAGAAGAACCTGGCCATCGGGACGCTCGCCCACGACCTGCGCAACCCCTTGAGCGCCGTGATGAATTACAGCGAGCTCTTGCTCGAACATCTCAAAGACATTCCTTTTGAACAGCGCGAGATGCTCGAGCACATTTTCTCTTCCAGTAATTTTATGCAGCGGCTGATCGACGACATCTTGGATGTCTCGAGAATCGAGGCCGGAAAGCTCATGCTCGACCTTCAACCCAGCTCGATTTTTGAGCTCATCGAGCACTGCGTCAGCCTGGCCCGGCTGGGGGCGAGCCAAAAAGACATCTCGATCCGGCTGGCCTTGCCCACGGCGGATCCCCCTCCCGTCCTCGAGCTCGACCCGGTCAAAATCGAACAGGTGCTGACCAATCTCATCTCCAACGCGCTCAAATTCTCGCCGCGAGGGAGCCACGTGATGGTGAACGCCGAACTGACTGAGGCACAGCTCGCCGTGTCCGTCTCCGATGAGGGACCGGGGATCGCCAAGGACAAGCTCCACCGGCTCTTTTTGCCATTTTCGACCATGGGCAGCCCCACCACGGGACAGGAAAAGAGCACCGGCCTGGGGCTCGCCATCGCCCGGCGCATCGTGGACGGGCATGGGGGGCATCTGCAAGTGCGCTCCGAGGTCGGCCGAGGATCCACGTTTGAATTCACCTTGCCCCGCGAGCGCAAGGCCCCCGCGAGGGCAACCAGGCAGCCCGGCGCCGCATCGAGACCTTCCCCCGGGCCCGTGCGCGTCTTGCTCGCCGACGATAACCGCACCAATAGAACCGTCACTCGCAAGTTGCTCGAGCGACTGGGCTGCATCGTCACCGATGTCACCAATGGAAAGGAGCTCTTAAACGCTTGGAGCGAAACCGAGGAGCTGGACCTCATCGTCACCGACCTAGAGATGCCGCAAATGGGCGGCCTCGAAGCCGCGGAGGCCATCCGCCGCGAGGAAAACCAAGAAGGCAGGCCCAAGACCCCCATCATCGGGCTGACCGCTCACACCGTCTCCGCCAGCCGCGGCGCGTGTCTCGATGCGGGCATGGACGATGTCATCGCCAAACCGATAGATGCGCGCCTTTTGAAAAAAATTATCGAGCAATTCACCGCAAGATAGATAAGCTGGGACGCCTTGCCGTCTCGCCCTTATGTTCAAAAATGTCCTTATACTGAAATCATCTACCGAATTGCTCCCGAGCAACGCAAAAATGTCATTTTTGTTGTCTGCGTCGCCTTTTTTCCGAAGAAAACGGGTTTACTTTTGCGCGCAAGGAAGGCATACAGGTGACACTCGCCTCTTGGGAGTGTGTAATTTATGTATTATTGATGACCAGGCTTAGCCTTCGTCTGCAAGAAAAAGGGGTATTCTAAATGAAAATCAGAGAGAGTCGACTGGGCTCGATCACGTCCGCGTGGTCGATTGCCGCGTTTGCATGCATTTGTATGCTTCCAATTGCATCTCAGGCCCACAAGGACACGAAAAAGGACGCCGGCGGGCCGCTGTGCCCCGTCTCCGAACAAGACGGGTGCGGTTCTTGTGACGGGAAAGTGACGGAATTGACAATGAGATACCTCGGCGAGGAGTCTCTTGTCGCGTTCGAACAAAAAAACGGAGACGTCCTGTTCGAGTCGATCGTTCAAAAAGGTGACACCATCGAGCTCTTCGGCACCGACAAGGACGGGACCTTCGGGACGGAATTGAGCTACTACGCAGACGGTGTTTACCGAGGCGGCATCCACACGAGCTGCTCCAAGCCCGTCGGCCCCGGAATGATCTTCTTTGGAGACCTCGCCATCGTCTCGGGCAGAAGCCTCAAAGGCGGCGAGCTGTGCCCCGAGATGAGCCAGGACGGCTGCGTGGAGTGCGTCCCCAACGTGCGATCGCTGACTCTCGTCTACAACGGCTCGAGGGCGGCGAGGGTCACGGTCTCGCAAAAAGAGGGGGTGATCTTCGACCGAGTCGTCGCGCCGGGAGAGTCGTTCGAGATCCGCGGCGTGGACAAGGACGGCACCTTCGGCAAGGAGATCGAGATTTTCGTCGACGGTAAACGCGCCGGCAAAGTCGATACAAGCTGCTACAAGCCCATCGGCCCCGGCCTCGAGATCGGCGTTTTCGAAGTCGTCGCGGGCGTGAGCGGCAAAGAGCCCTACAACGAGTCGGACGACGAAAACTGCGGCGAGTGTGACGGTAAAATTACCAAATTGTCGATGGTCTACAACGGCGCGTCCGCGGCGACGGTCACCGTGCAGCAAAAAAAGGGCGAGACAATTTTTGGCGGCGCCGTGAACCCGGGCGGAGTCTTCAGTTTCAGCGGCAAGGATAACGACGGCACCATGGGCACCGAGATCACGGTGTACGTGGACGGCGCCCTCAATGTCGCCGTCCACACGAGCTGCTCCAAGCCCGTCGAGGTCGGCATGGACTTCGGCGACTTCACGATCGCCGCGGGCGAGAGCCTTAAGGGTGGGGCTCTTTGTGGGTCGTATGAGCCGGGCGGTAACCCCGGCGGCGGCTTCGACGATCCGCCAATCACAGATTGGGACGAGTGCCCGGACAACCCGAACAGGACAAAGGAAGGTCCGTGCGGGTGCGATGATCGTAAAAACGAAAAAGATCAAGATGGTGACGGGACACCGGACTGCATCGACCTTTGCGAGAGAGACCCGAGCAAGGTCGAACCCGGAATCGGCGGCTGCGGTGTGGACGAGACCGACGAAGACGGCGACTGCGTTCCTGCCGGACGGGACTTCAACGACAATTTCGCGGCAGTTTTCGACCACAAGCCGGAGTGCTCCTACAAACCCGAGGGCGCGCCGTGCAGCGACGGGATCTGCCAAGGCACCCACACCTGCACGGCCGACGGTGAGTGCGGCGATGCGAGGGAGTGCAGCCCGGCAGCAGGGAATGGCGGTTGCAGCGAGCCGTGCACCTATCGTCGTTTCAAAGACCGCTTCTACTGGTTCTGCCCGTGCGCGAAGAGCTGGGAAGAGGCCGACGCCCTGTGCGGCCAGGTTCCGAGCAGGAGCCTCGTGGAGGTGGGCTCGGACGCGG
>JAABTR010000338.1 GCA_011389755.1 Deltaproteobacteria bacterium
TTTCGTTTTGCGAGCGCGTCTAAAAGCGGCTGAAGCTGCCGCCAGGGCTCACTGTAGGCCAAAACGCTGGGCGCTAAAGCCGCGGTTTTCTTCTGTCTCGCCCGCTGCGCCACGCGCACGGCGATCCACAAAGCCACCAAGCCGGCGAGCGCCGCCCCAATCTGCGGTGTGGTCCGCGCCGCGAGCCAGGCTTTGACGCGGCGCAGGGTCTGACTCGCGAGATCAACGAGCGCGGCGAAGAGGTGAGACTCAAGCGGCATGTGAGCTGCGAGGCCCCCAGGCGGAGTCGGGTCTACGGCCACCCAGCCCCGCCTTGGGATCCACGCCTCGATCCAGGCGTGGGCGTTGCGCTGGCGCACCACGTGATCTCCGGTCAGGGGGCTGCGCTCGGTGACCCGGTAGCCCCCGACCACCCGAGTCGGGATTCCGGCCGCGCGGGCCAAAAGCGCAGCGGCAGAGGCGAAGTACTCGCAGTGCCCCGACTTGCGGCTTACGAGAAAATCGAGGACCGGATCCCGGCCTGGGGTGACCTGGTGCTCAAGCGCGTAGCTGTAGTCCCGCGCGAGGTGCGCGGTTATAGCCGCGAGTTTTTCTCCTGGTGATGAAGCGCTGCGTGTCCACCGAGAGGCGATTTTTTTAAAAGGCGCGCTGAGGGCGGAAGGGATCGCGAGATATGAGCTGCCCGGCGGCCCCAGGGGGCTTGGGCCCGAGCCGAGCACGAAAGAATAGGTGACCGGAGCTGCGAGGGCGCCCGAGGCGGTGACGACGCCGCTCTCGTCGATGCGCGCCGCATCATTCGGCGTCGCAAAGTCCGAGAAGGACAGGGGAACGAAGAAGCGCCGGTTGTCTCCTTCGAGAAGCTCGATTCGGGTCCGGCACTTCGGATCTTTCTTTGGGACATCTTTCGGGGCCAGAGGCCGCGGCGCGGGCTTGCGGGGGACGAGCCAGGATCCACCCGAGTAGCGGTCGTAGACAACCCCGCGCAGCAGGGAAGGCGCCGGGCCTGAAACTGTCAAGACAACCTCGTCGGACTGGAGCATGCCGCTGAGCGATCCCAAAAACATGTTGACGCTGAAACCGGTCCTGGCTTCGCCCATGTAAATCCGCGTCATGGCTTCCAGGGCCCTGTCGTAGAGCGGGGGGAGCCCCAGCGATAAGCCGGCGGCCAGGGCAGCGGCCGCCGCGGCCGCCCCGATGCTCAAGCGGGCACTGCGGCGGCCTGATCGCCCGAGCGGCAACCTGGCCGGGTCGTCACCGCGAAGAGCCGCTGAGGCGAGAAAAAAGAAAGCGGCGATGGCGGTGGGGTAGATGAACCCCGTCCTCTCACCACCGCACAGAAGCAGCGCTACCAGGGCAGCGGCGAGGGTTCCACGGGTGCCGAAGAGCGGGCGCTCGAGGAGCAGGCGAAAACAGGCGTAGAGCAGCGCAAAGCAGCACGCGAACGCCCTCATGGTCGCAAAGGTAAGGCCTCGCGAAGACTCCTGGGCGATGGGGTCCAGCACGACCGCGAGGATCCAGGCGGCGACCGCGAGCAGACCGGCGGCGGCGATCTCTATGGCGTGGTCCCTCTTGAGGCGCCACGGCAGCGCCGCCGCAAGCAGCGCGGCGCCGATGATGATGGTGGCCGCGGTTTGTTGAAACGACGCTGCATAGGCCGCCGTGACCGCCATGATGGCCGGCGCCGTCCAGAGGCGGCTCGACCTCACAGGGCGATCTCACGGCCGTCTCGCACGGCGTCCAGCGAGACGAGCGCCACGTCGGCAGAAAAATGCGCCTGGGAGCGTCCGGGCTTCACGACCCGGACAGCCTTGAGGGCAGGGCCGTAGCGAGCAATCTTGTGCAACAGCTTCGAGCGGGGCTCATCCCAGTCCATGGCCACGAAGACAAGGCTGGACAAGCGGGGCAGGTGAGGTTCGAGGCGCGCCAAAAGGGACGAGGCCTCGAAACCGGGCCCCGGACGGGCGCAGGCGAGAAGATCCAGCGCCTGATCCATAAAACCCAAGCTGCGGCCCACAAAGAGCCTGTGCAGGTCCTCTCCCACCACCAAGAGATCGATGAGCGCCTCTTTTTGACTCAAGTGTGCTGTGATGCCCGCGGTCAGGGAAATGGCAGCTTCGAAGATCGGATCG
>JAABTR010000339.1 GCA_011389755.1 Deltaproteobacteria bacterium
AGAATATTTTCCGTCCCAGGGCAAAAAGGGCCCTTCGATCCGGATCGCCTCGTGGGTGCGCGGGCCTCGGTTTGACAGCGTCACCGAAAACGTCATCTCGTCACCGACCGCGATGCGACGAGGCGCCCGGATCGAGAGCTCGACGCCGGTCAGGCGGGCCAGCCTGCGCGTGGCCACGCTGATCAGCAAGGACGCGGTGAGGGCAGACCAAAAGAGGTAGTACTGGGTGCTCCTGACGTCCAAAGAGAGGGCCGAGGCCAAAAACCACAGGATCAACAAGGCGCGGCCCTCGTGGGAGAACAGCTCGAAAAACCAAAAGGCGAACCGAAACAGCGCCGCGCGCTTGGAGGCGCGCAGCCGATCCCGCTCCTCTTTCGTGGCCGGGATCAAGATATGGTTGAGCTTGGCGAGATTCACGTCGGCACTTGGGTCGCCGCGACGATGTCGCTGACGATCTGCTCGGTGGTCTTTCCGCCGTAACGGGCCTGGTTCGAGAGCACGAGCCTGTGAGAGAGCACGGCGGCCGCGACCTCGGCCCCGTCCGCGGGGCCGGCCCACTCGCGCCCCTCCAAGAAAGCCTTTGCTTGGGTGGCGCGGAACAAGGCCAGCGTGGCCCGAGGGCTCGCCCCGAGGGACAAATCGTCGTGCCGCCGGGTCGCCTCCACGAGCCGCAGGAGGTACCGAGCCATATCCTCCTCCACGCGCACGCGGCGGACCCGCTCTTGGAGCTCGACAAGCTCTCGAGTCGACAAAAGGGCCTCGACAGCGTCAAGGGGGTCGCTCACGCGGCGATCGAGCAGGAGCTGCAGCTCCTCGGCTGCGGCGGGGTAGCCCAGGCTGATGCGCACCAAGAAGCGGTCGAGCTGCGCCTCGGGCAGGGGGTAGGTCCCATGGTAGTCCACCGGGTTTTGCGTGGCGATGACAAAGAAGGGCCGAGGCAACATCCGGGTGACGCCGTCGATGGTGACCTGTCCTTCGTTCATGGCCTCGAGCAGCGCTGACTGGGTCCGGGGCGAGGCCCGATTGATCTCGTCTGCGAGCAAGAGGTTGTGAAAGACCGGCCCCGGTTGAAAGGAGAATGTCCCGTCCTTGGGGTTCAAGACACCGGCGCCGAGCACGTCGGTGGGCAACAGATCCGGCGTGAATTGAACCCGCGCGAAGTCCAGCCCCAGCGCCCGAGACAGTCCCTTGGCCAAGGTGGTTTTCCCCACGCCCGGCACGTCTTCGAGGAGCACGTGACCTCCGGCGAGGAGCCCCACGAGGGCGAACTCGATGGCCTCGGGTTTCCCGCGGATCACGGTGGCCAAGGTCCGCCGGACCGGATCGATAGTCTCGTTGGTTTTTTCAGTCACGGTGTTTGCTCTCCATGTGCTTTCAAGAATAGCCTCACCGGTGCTCAGAGCAAAAACAGTGCGCGAGGGGGCACGAGGTCTTAGGGTGTGAGGAAACATTAGGAGCCACATATGACTCGGCAGCAGGCACCCACCTTTTTTGAAAGCATCAAGACCGGGAGACCCGGGCAGTGGCTCACCGGCAAGCTCGAGCCACATCTCGAAAGGAACGATTGGAAAGGGAGCGCCGCGCGACAGGCCGAAACCTTGGTGTGGACCATGCGCGCCGTCTCGAAAGAAGAGATCACCATTCGGGCCGCGGCCTTGACCTATCACACTCTTTTGTCCCTGGTTCCCCTGCTCGCCGTGGGGTTTGCGTTGTTCGAAGCGTTCGGCGGCCTCGAGCAGCTCAAGGAGCCGCTGAAAAACGTCATCGTGCGCAACTTGGCCGTGGGACGCACCGAGCAGGTGGGCGCCTGGATCGACCAATTCATCGGAAACATCAGCTCGGGCGCCATCGCGGGGATCGGCGTCATCGTGCTATTCTACACGGCCACCGGTTTGCTTCAGAACATAGAGCAGGCCTTTAACCGCATCTGGGGCATCGAAAAGCGGCGACCGTTTGTCCAGCGTTTTTTTACTTACTGGAGCTTCATCACGCTCGCGCCGCCGCTCCTCGGCGTGGCCATGGCGTTGGCCGTCCGTGTCCAAAAAGCCCCGGTGATAGGCACCGTGCTGACCGTGGTCCCGGGAGGCAACTTGATCTTGTCCCTCGTCTCGGCGGTGGTCATCTGCTTTGTGTTCGTGTTCATGTACATGCTCGTTCCAAACACCAAGGTCCGTTTCAGCGCCGCCATCGCCGGCGGCATTTTGGCCGGACTCATCTGGAACGCCACCCGGGCCGCCTTTTTCTGGGCCACGGCCGGATCCATCAAGTACAGCGCCATCTACGGCGCCTTGGGGGTGCTGCCGCTGCTCATGATTTGGATGTACCTAAGCTGGATCATCGTACTGCTCGGGGTGACCCACACCGCCGCGAACCAGACGGTTCACACCGGGCACTATGCAAGCTCGGGCCAAGATGTGAGCCAGTCGACAAAGGAGCGCCTCGCCATCGCCCTTGTGGGCTTGATCGCAAAGCGCTTCGTGGCAAAGGAGCTCCCTTTCAGCTCCGACGGCCTGGTGGAGCACCTGAGCGCCCCGAGCGCGCTCGTTCGAAAGACCCTGGAGACGTTGAACCAAGCCGGGCTCATCATGGAGACCGAAGAGGTGGAGGGACAGACCCGCTTCGTTCTGGGGCGCAGCGTGCACACCCTGACCCTCGCCGACGTCATCGGCGCCATGCGGACTAAAGAGACCCAGAAGGACGAATGGGACGACCACCACGCCATAAAGATGGTGGACGACTTCGACGCTCTGGAAAAGCGGGCTTTTGACGAGCTGTCTCGCACGAGCCTGCTGGATCTCATCTCGGACGAGACCCAGCAGGAGGGTGGA
>JAABTR010000340.1 GCA_011389755.1 Deltaproteobacteria bacterium
ACGGGGAAGCAAAAAGCGAGGTGAGCGCTTAAAAAGCGGCGGGCGGCCCCCAGCGAATGAGCCGGGGCAGGCTTACTTTACGGGGGGGACGCTCTTGCGATTCCGGAATCTCTCGTGGGGATGCTCGCCTTGCTCCATGCGGTAGTCGCGGCCGTGTCTGCGAATGTGCTCCTCGATGACGACCTGGCTGGGCGTCGGTCCGTCGTTGACGTGCTTGTTGTACTGGAAGTATCTGTGATCTTTTGGAAGATCATCCACGTCGGTGTAACCCGTGCCGTTTGTCGTCAAGGTCACCTGGTTGCCTATGACTTTGCGCACATACGCGATGTTGCTTTCGAATTTGAGGGGCTCGGGCATGGCCTCGGGGAGCATCTCTTCGGGCTCCCGGTTGTCGTGCTTCCTCATGATATCGCAGGCGGCGTGCAGGTGGGAGATCTCCATCTCGAGGTGCTGCTCCCACAGCCTGCGTATCTTGGGATCGGTCTCGTCCTGCATGAAGCTGTGGTACAGGTAGCACTCGTTGTACTCGTGCAAGACGAGCTGCTCAAACCACGTTGAGTTTGCGTCCATGAGCGACTCGTAGTGCGAGACGTGCTGCTCTTCGATCATACCGATCTCGGTGTACAGCTTGCGCAGCGTGCTATTCTCCGCTCGGTTTGCGACGTTCATGTAGAAGTTCATGGTCTGCTGCTCGGCTGCGACGATGGTCAGGATGTGCAAAAGGGTCTGGATATCGGCCTGTTTCGCGTTCACCGGCGTCCGGATGGCGTCGAAGGGATGTCGGTGCTGAGCGATAGTGGGCCTGCCGGGGGTCACCTCGGTGAGCTCGCCGACGATGTCCGCGGCTTGCCTCTTGCTCTCCATGTCCATGATGTTGGCGTAGCGATAGAGATGGTCGAAGTCCTCGAGGAGGCCGAAATCGAGCGCTTTTTTGACGTTCGAGTCCGGCTCGTTTCTGGCCAGCCAGGCGGTGATGTCGACCGCCACCTGCTCGTATCCGATGGTGTGCTCCAGGGTTGTCTCGGCTCCCGGTACCAGGGCCCCCACGGCTTTTTGCTGCTGCTGCTCGGAGCGGCGTAGCCGCGCGAGCTGTCTTCGGACCTCGTCGTCCCTGACGTGCCTGGCCATCTGGTGTGTGAACCAGTTGGCTTCGAACTCGGCGCCGTTCATCACGATCACGCGGCAACGGGTGTAGGGGTGGACTGCTCGCGTGTCATAAGGAGCCTTCGCCAAGTCATTCCAGCTTCGAAACTGGTTTTCGAGGTTGAGACCCTTTTCTTTGAGGGGATTGAATCCCATGACGTCCTCCTTGTCGGTTTCGTTGAATGACGAAAGCTCTGTCCTCGGTCTTTTGGCCACTTTGGCGCTTAAGCGCCGAAGACACAGCGCGTCCGTCAGGTCCGGCCACCACCCCGCAAGACCCGTACCATAGAAAAACGAAGAACCCGGATTGCTCCCAAACTGCCCGTGGAACAAGAGGTCGCCCTGTGCGGTCGGCCGCCCAACCCCCGCGAAGAGCTGCGGGCGTTCTTACCGGATGAGACAAAAAAACAAAAAAAGCAGCCTGGAAATCCTACGCTGCGAGACTCTGGAAGCGACGGATTTTCAGCGTCTGTCGAAGTACGCCTGCAGGATGCGGACGGCGGCGTCGGTTGCCTTGATGCGCCACTTGGGCTCGTTGACCACCAAAACCGACAAGGCGATCTCTGGAGCGTTCGTGGGGGCGACGGCCACGAACCAGCTGAAAGCTCGGTAAGGGCTCGCGCCGGTCAGCGTGCCGGTCTTGCCGGAGACCTCGATCCCCGGCAGGTAGGGTCGGCCTTTGCGGTCGTGGAATGCCCGTCTGGCGGTCCCGTGGGACACCGTGAAGGCCATGGCGTCGAGCAGGGCGCGGGCGGTCTGTTCGGAGACGGTTCGGGCTGCGAACTGGGGTCTGGCTTCGTGGATCGTCTCGCCGCTGAGAGTAACGTTGTCCACCACGTAGGGCCTCAGCATGGCCCCGCCCTGGGCGAGGCTCTGGGCGATCATGGCCGCGTGGAAGGGGGAGAGGTGGGTGTGCCAGAAACCAGCCGCCGCCCTGGCTCGCTCCAGGCGATCTTCGGGGACTTCGGCCACCGAGACAGGGATCGACACCGCGTCGCCGCCGAGGTCGGTGTTGAAACCGAATTTTTTCGCATATCCCAAAAGATCGGCCGGCGCCAGGTGCCTGTCGGACAGCTTGGCGAAGATGGCGTTGATGGAGTGGCCCAGGGCGCCTACCAGGGTTGAGCAGGCTCCGTCTCGGGGCGAAATGTCGCCCAGATGAGATCGCAGCAGCTCGCTGGAGCCGCCACGATAACAGGTCTTGGTGGCGATTTCGACGTCACCCGTCTCGAGCAGGGCCGAGGCGGTGATGAGCTTGAACAGGGACGCCGCCGGAGGCGAGGCATCGAACGCCACATCGTCCGCGTCCGCGGCATCGGCGCTGAGACGCTGCTGGACCAGGGCGAGCACGCGGCCTGTTCGAGAGTTGATGACCACCGCCGAAGCGGCCGGCACTTTATATCTCGAGAAGATGTTTTCGGTGCGGCGCTGTAGGTCAGGATCGAAGGTGAACGTCACGATGCGCCCGTCAGGCATCGATTGCCGGTAGGCTCCGCGCGCGAGTGTCGCTTTTTCGATGTCGACTCCATCGAGACAGGCCGCCTGCGCGGTCGCGGCGTCGGCGTCCGCGTCCGCGGCGAGAGCGGCCAGGGGCACGAGTCCCCAAAGACAGCAGCTCGACGCGATGATGCCCATGACCAGGTGAATCCGGCGCATATCTCCTCCTCCCGGCCAGACTATCGCCGAAAAAGCGCGAGAGTCAAAATAATCGGAAGGGCTGACGCATTGCTGCGAGGTGAGTTGCGCGAGGGCACGCACC
>JAABTR010000341.1 GCA_011389755.1 Deltaproteobacteria bacterium
CCGAAAAAGCGCGAGAGTCAAAATAATCGGAAGGGCTGACGCATTGCTGCGAGGTGAGTTGCGCGAGGGCACGCACCGACGCACCGGCCGCTGCCAGGGCAGCGGGGCTCGAAAGGTGAAGCGGCGAAGGCGGCCCAAGGACCGCGAGCCTCTAGCGCTTGGAGAACTGGAATTTCTTCCGGGCGCCGGGCTGACCGTATTTCTTTCGCTCGACGGCGCGGGCGTCGCGAGTCAGGAAACCCGCCTTCTTGAGCGCGGGTCGCCAGGTCTGATCGGCCTCGCACAGCGCCCTCGAGATGCCGTGCTTGATAGCGTCGGCCTGGGCCGAGGTACCGCCGCCCGTGACATTGACGAGCAGGTCGAATTTTTCTTCGGCTTCGACGAGCTCAAGGGGCTGGCGCATGATCATGCGCGAGATGGCCCGTGGGAAATATGTCTCTTCGGGGTTGCGATTGATGACGATTTTGCCAGTGCCCGGCATCATATGCACACGAGCGATCGCCGATTTTCTTCTACCGGTGGCGTACCAACGATTTTCTGTGGAACTCATCTTCCGTTCGCCCTTTTTTACCTAAGTCTAAAGCTCCAACGGCTGGGCCTGTTGGGCCTGGTAGCCGTGCTCGGGCATGGCGCCCTCGTGAACTTTCAGTTTTTTCAACATCTGACGACCGAGTTTGGATTTGGGCAACATGCCCTTGACCGCCATCTTCATCAGCTCTGTAGGCTTCTTCTCAAGCATCTCGGCGGCGCTCGTCGAGACAAGGCCCCCCATCCAACCGGTGTGACGGCGGTACATTTTCTGCTCGAGTTTCCGGCCTGTGAGCTGGATCTTGGCCGAGTTGATCACGACAACAAAGTCGCCCGTATCGACGTGCGGAGTGTATGTCGGTTTGTTTTTTCCTTGAAGAATACGTGCGATTTCAGTCGCGGTGCGCCCGAGGGGCTTGTCCCCCGCGTCCACGACATACCACCGAGGCTTAATTTCGCCAGGTTTTGCAACAAAAGTCCGCATTGCTAGCTCCCAAAAGTGTTCGCTGCCATTGCCGACCAGCGGTTATCTGCTCGCCGGAATCCCGCTCCACGCGGAGCGCCTTTCTTATTCGGTTGTCGGGGCGTTGTCAAGCGCTCTTTTGCGCGATCTTGCCCGCAGCATCTCCAAAGCGGTCACAGCATGAGAAAATCCTTCGGAGTCTCGAGCACGTGGGCCGACAGCTCCTGATACGTCCGATGAATTTCCTCGTTGAGGGTGGCGCCTTTTGACATGACCTCTCTGAGATAATCCTCGATTCTTTTGTACTCGCTCCATTTGTCGACGAACTCATCGTAGCGGAGCTTCTGGACGAGCTTGCCCCGGTTCTGGACGACTTCCCCGAAATCGAGGTCACCGAAGGTCTCGTCAAACTTTTTTAAATAGCGACGATAAACGTCAATGTAGTCATTGGGGCTCATTCGGGGGTTCCCTCGTGCGCAATTTTTCCGGCCGCGACGACCGTTTTCACGTGGTTCATGCCGAAGTGATAAAGCGGTTGCCGACAATCCTCACAGTTCCAGATGACGAAATCGGCGGCCTTGCCAGGCTCCAAAGAGCCGATCTCTTTATCGAGACCCAGGGCCGCAGCCGCGTTTATCGTTACAGCTTTCCAGGCTTCGTGACAAGTAAGCCCCATGCGCGTGACCGCCATGGCTGCCATCAAGGGCAGGTTTTCGGTGCGGGAGGTCCCGGGGTTGTCGTCGGTGGCTATCGCCACGCGGACCCCAGCTTTGATGTATCTTCTGCCATCGGGGAAGTGGTCTCGCAGCGAAAATGCCGCC
>JAABTR010000342.1 GCA_011389755.1 Deltaproteobacteria bacterium
GCGACTCCCGGTATGACCGGTGCCTTCCTGGTGAAGATGACCCGCGCCAAGATGCCGATGCGTGCGTCGCAGGAGTTGATCTTCACGTTTGAGCGCACCGTAACCGCTTCGGAGACGTTGATATCGGTGGAGGGCTCTACCGGCGGCTGCGCAATGGTGATTTTGCGGCGCCTGGGCGCCACGCCCTCCTCGCCGGACAGGAAGATCTCCAAAAAGAACTCTCGAGCGGTGTGAGGGCCTTTAAGCGCGCACAGGTCGTGCTCGACATCGCAGCGCGACAATCCGCGACACTGCCCCGTCGAGCAGCGGTTGACTGGGCCGCTGTAAAAGGTCTTGTCGCGGCCCGCGTCGTCGCCGGCGCAGCTCGCAACCCACAACAGCGGCGCCGTCAAGAGCCCAAGGGCCCAAGCGCTGCGTCGCCCGCATTTTACGAGCCGGCGCAATCGATCACCTCGAGGAACCAGATCACATAAACGACCCGGGACCCCTCTCGCACGGCCTGCGCCGTGTAGCCCAGATCGGATATTTCGAGCTTCGCGATCAAGGAGAAGTCCTCGATGACCAAGCCGCCGTAGAGCTCATCGGACAGATCGACGTCGCAGCGGATGAGCAGCGGCAGCCCTCTTTGGGCGGTGGCGCCGTCTGTCTCCTTCGGTTCGATCGGTTCGCACAGGCGTCCCCACTGCCATTCCTTCCCCGTGTAGGGGGCGAGGCTCACCTCGAGCTTGGCTTCGAGGGGGACCTCGGACGGATCTTGAATATCGGGGTCGCGCACGGTGGCCTGGAAGGACCACGGCTGACCCTGGCACACGGTCGCGATGCGGTCGACGGGAGGGAGCGCGTCAACGACCTCGGGCTGCACGTTCACCTTGTCCTCGAACTCCACCTGATCGATCACCAGGCACGCCGGCGCCGCGGCGGTAAAAAGAACCGCCAACGAAGCGGGCAACCACCTCGGAGCCTTTTCAGGCTTTTTCGAGGTATCGGAAGATGGTGCGTGGATCGACATCGAGATCGCGGGCCGTCTTTGTTCGGTTTCCGTTGTTGCGACTGAGCACCTCCATGATGTAGTCGCGTTGGAACTTTTCGCGGGCCTCGGCGAGCGGGAGGACGCCCGGAAGCTTGTCTTCGCCCAGATCCAGATCCTGCGGCCCGATCATCGTCCCCTCGCACAAGATCACCGCTTTTTTGATCCGGTTTTCCAGCTCCCGCACGTTCCCCGGCCAGGTGTGCTTGCGCATCACGATGGACGCGTTGGGCGTGAACCCCTTGACGCTGCTCTTGTATTCTTCTTTGTAGCGCCCGAGGAGATAACGGGCGAGCAGGGTGACGTCTTCGCCTCTCTCCCGCAGCGCCGGCAGATCGATGTGCACCACGTTGAGCCGATAGTACAGATCCTCTCGAAATCTCCCCGCGGCGATCTCCTCTTCGAGGTTTCGGTTGGAGGCCGCTAGCACCCGGATATCGACGAACTCGGGCTTGGTGGCGCCCACCTTGACGACTTGGCGCTCCTGGAGGACGCGCAGGAGCTTGACCTGAAGCGACAGCGGCATCTCGCCGATCTCGTCGAGGAATATCGTCCCTTGGTTCGAGGCCTGGAATTTGCCTTCCCGCGTGGAGATCGCGCCCGTGAAGGCCCCTCGGACGTGGCCGAAGAACTCGCTCTCCATGAGGCTCTCGGGGATGGCGCCGCAGTTGACGGTGATGAAAGGTTTCTTGACCCGGGGGCTGCGCCGGTGGATCTCCCGCGCGATGAGCTCCTTGCCGGTGCCGGTCTCTCCTCCGATGAGCACCGAGACGTCGGCGGTGGCCACCTTTTCGACCTGGCGAAAGACGGTCCGCATCGAGGGGGATGAGCCCACGATCTCGCCGAACCGCTGACTGCTCAGCTCTTTCGACAAAGACTCGTTGCGCAGCTTGAGCTCGTCGAGCATCAGCGCGTTCTGCACGAGAATCGACGCCTGGGCCGCGAAGACGCTCAGGAGATCGAGGGTCCGGTGCTC
>JAABTR010000343.1 GCA_011389755.1 Deltaproteobacteria bacterium
TCGAGCATCAGCGCGTTCTGCACGAGAATCGACGCCTGGGCCGCGAAGACGCTCAGGAGATCGAGGGTCCGGTGCTCGAACAGCCCGGTGACGCTGTCGTTGCCCAGGTAGATGAGGCCCAAGAGGCGGCCCCGCTCGAGCAAGGGGACGCACATCACCGAGTTGAGCTTCAGATTGATGACCGACTCCGCCGTCGAGAACTCGCCGTCGCTCATGGCGTCGGCGAGGATGAGCGGCTGCCGGGTCTGGATGACCCGCGCCACGATGCTGTCTGAGAGCTGAGAGACCGCCTTGTGCACGTTTTCGCGGTGGACGTTGCGAGCCACCTTGACCACCGGGTTGTCTTCCTCAAAGAGCACCAAAAAGCCCTTGGTGGCTCCGGTCAGGTCGACGACGGAGTCGAGGAGCTGCTCCAGGATATCCTGCAGGTTGGCGCTGGCCATGAGCTGGGCCGAGAAGGCCTGGAGCTTGCGCAAGCCGTCGATCTCGCCGGACTTGTCGGAGTCGCCATCGCAGGCGTCGGGCGGGGTGAAGATGTTGAAGACCACCTCGCACTCACCCAGGCCGACGCGGTCGTCGTGGATCAGGCGGGCCTTGCGCCTGCGCTTGCCGTTGATGACGAAGCGATCGCCGTCTTCGAGCTCGGCGATGTGAAAATCCCGACCGTCGAAGACGACCTGGGCATGGCTGGGGGCCAGCCCGAAGTCCCCTATGATGACATCGTTCGTCTCGGCCGAGCCGATGGTCGTGATGCTTTTTGAGATCGGATGAACGGCCTTTTGACCGTTTTTCATCCTCCAGTTCAAAGTGGGCATCTTTCCTCTTGATCTCTAAAAGGGCTCTTTACGATCCGTTTTTTTGAAAACAGATGCAGTGTAGCTTCTTTTCATGACGTGGTAAATACGGGGAAATATCCCGGTTTCCCCAACAGACGCAGTGGTGACCGATACGATGAAGGAGGTTTTTCGATGGATCGGATTCCCGAGGCGGCTCGCGATATCATCGATCTTTTAGGGCTGGGGCCCCATCCCGAGGGGGGCTACTATTCGGAAACGTACCGCGCGCGGGAGACGAGAGACGGCCGCGCCGCCTCCACCGCGATCTATTTTTTGATCACTTCGCACGAATTCTCGGCCTTCCACCGCATTGACGCCGACGAGGTTTTCCACTTTTACGGCGGCGATCCCGTGGAGGTGGTGACCCTCGATCGGTCCGGAGACTTGGAACGACGAGCCTTAGGAGCGGACATCTCATCGGGTCATAGACCACAGCTCGTGGTTCCGGCGGGCATCTGGCAAGGTCTGCGACTCGTTCCCGGAGGGACGTACGCCCTATTGGGTACGACCGTCGCGCCCGGTTTTGCGTTCGAAGCGTTTGAAATGGCCGAGCGACAAAGACTTATCGACGCCTATCCCGAACACGTGGAGACGATATGCCTCTTGACCCGCTCGAGCTGACGAGCAGGGCGCTTATTTTTTCCATTTGTAAACGAGCACCTTGTGCTGCTCGTAGCTCGTCACGATGGCCTCGTTTTTGCCGTCTTGGTCGAGGTCGGCGATCTTCATGCCGCCGGCCTGGCCGAAGTTCTCGATGAGCACGCGGGTGACGAACGCGCCTTTGGAGGTCTGTTCGAGGACGAAGACGCGGGGATCGCCGTCGCCCGAGACGATGATGTCGATATCGCCGTCGTTGTCGATATCGCCTTCGCCGAAGATGCCCGGGGCGCCCAAGGGGCCGCCCAAGGGGCTCTTGCGGGACTCGATGCCCTCGGAGATCTTGGTGTAGTCCCACGGTGACGCGGCGGGGTCGGACGGGATATCGAAGACCACCACCTGGGACTCGGGGTCGTTTTTGTTGTCCTTGGGGTTGGTGTGGTTGACGCCGACCGCGCGCAGCTGGCCGTCTCCGAAGAAGTTCTCGATGAACTTGAACTCGATGGAGGGGCCGAGATCGTTCGCGATCACGTGGCGCTCCCAGGTGCCCGGAGCGTCGCCCGAGGGCGCCTCGACTTGCTCGAACCACGCGAAAGAGAAGTCGCCGAAGCTCTTGGGCAAGAAGTACTCGGCGCTGAAGATGTCCATGTCGCCATCGCCGTCCAGGTCGCGCAGGACGGGCATCGAGCCGAGGCCCTGGCCCAGCACGATCGGCTCTTTTTCGAAGTAGTCGCCCTGGCCCGTGCCCTTGAACATGTGGACCTCGGCCTTTTGGGCGCCCATGGCCGGTTTGCGCTCGCCCACGCTGATCATGTCCTCGTTGCCGTCGTCGTCCAGATCGGCGAAGACGGCATGGTGGTAAAAGAGCGTCGATTTGGGGCCGGCGATGTCGTGCTTGACAAACGAGCCGTCTTTTTTCTCGAGCCAGGCCAGGCCGCCGCACGCGCCCGCCAGAGGGTTGGCTTCGCAGGCGAGGAAGCCCGAGGGCAGGACGATGTCCATCTTGCCGTCTTTGTTGATATCGCGAAAGCTCGTCTGTCCCGGGAACTTGACGCCGTCCGACTTGGCGACGATGGTCTCTTTCTTCCAGCTCGAAAGGTCGCCGGTGCCTTTGTGGGCGACGACTTCGCCCTTCATCTGGAGGTCGCTGATGGGGCCGAAGAAGGAGACGATCACGTCGAGGTGCCCGTCGTCGTCCACGTCTTCGACGGAAACATAGGCCGGACCCTTGTTTGTGTCGTTGACCGTGAAAACCTCGAAATTCTCAAAGTACTCGCCCTCACCCTCACCTTCACCTTCGCCCTCACCCTCGCCCTCACCCTCGCCTTCACCTTCGCCCTCACCCTCGCCTTCACCTTCGCCCTCACCTTCGCCCTCGCCACCGGTTGTCGTGTCGGCCCCATCGACGCTGTCGTTGTCATCGCCGCAGGCGGTGAAGTAAGCTCCCATGAGGAAAGACAGGAAAATTACAATAAATCGTTTTTTCATGCCGGGTCCGCTCCTTTTTTTCGTGAGACGTTCGGTTTTCACGATATAGCGGTGTCAATTGAAACAAT
>JAABTR010000344.1 GCA_011389755.1 Deltaproteobacteria bacterium
TTTTTTCATGCCGGGTCCGCTCCTTTTTTTCGTGAGACGTTCGGTTTTCACGATATAGCGGTGTCAATTGAAACAATAGAAATAATCGTGAGGTTAACCAATTTATCGCAGGGCCTGCCGTGAAACAAGTGGCTTGTGAAAGCCCGGCGACCGATCACGAAAAAGACGCGCCGGCAAATGTTTCCAATCCTTTCCGGTTTGCCTCTTTGCACCGGAAAAACCGGTGGTATATTGTGCGTCGAGCACTTAAAAAAATGGAGCACAAGGAATCGCGTCGCGCGATTCGGGAGGTCTAGAAATGTCGGCAATCGTATCTGTCAAGGCTCGGGAGATTTTGGATTCTCGTGGAAATCCGACCGTGGAGGTCGACGTGGTCCTCGAGTCGGATTTCGGCGCCAGCGCCAAAGTTCCGTCCGGGGCTTCCACCGGAAAGCACGAGGCGGTGGAGCTGCGGGACGGCGACGGCAAGCGCTACCTCGGTAAGGGCGTCCTCAAGGCCGTGGCCGCCGTCAACGAGGAGATAGCCCCCCACGTCATCGGGATGGACGCCCTCGATCAGCGCGGCCTCGACTTTTCCATGATCGAGCTCGACGGCACCCCCAATAAAGGCCGCCTCGGTGCCAACGCCATCCTCGGTGTGTCGATGGCGGCAGCCCGGGCCCAGGCGTCCGAGATGGGGCTGGAGCTCTTCCGATATCTCGGCGGCGCGGCCGCCCAGGTCCTGCCCGTCCCGCTCATGAACATCCTGAACGGCGGTGCCCACGCGGACACCAACGTGCAGGTCCAAGAGTTTATGATAGTCCCCACGGCGGCGCCCGACATGGCTGAGGCCGTGCGCTGGGGCGCCGAGGTCTTCCACGCTCTGGGCAAGCTGCTCAAAGAGCAGAAGCTGGCCACCGGCAAGGGCGATGAGGGCGGCTTCGCCCCGGACCTTCCCGGCAACGAAGCGGCGCTTGAGCTCGTGCTGCGGGCCATCGAGGCCGCGGGGTACAAGCCCGGCGACCAGATCTCACTGGCCCTCGACGTGGCGGCCTCGGAGTTCTACAAAAACGGCAAGGGCTACTACATCAACGGTCCCGACAAGAACCCGCTGGGCGCCGACGAGCTCGTAACGCACTACAAAGGTTGGTGCGAGCGCTACCCCATCATCTCCATTGAGGACGGCTGCGACGAGGACGACTGGGAAGGCTGGAGAGCCCTCACCGAAGCCATCGGCGCCAACATCCAGCTCGTGGGCGACGACGCTTTTGTCACCCAAACGAGCCGCATCCAAAAAGCGATCGACGAAGGCGTGGGCAACGCGTCCCTCATCAAGCTCAATCAGGTGGGCACCGTCTCGGAGACCCTCGACGCCATCGACGTCTCCCGCCGCAACAAGTACGGCGTCGTGATCTCCCACCGCTCCGGAGAGACCTCCGACGACTTCATCGCCGATCTGGCGGTGGCTAC
>JAABTR010000345.1 GCA_011389755.1 Deltaproteobacteria bacterium
ACGAACGCCGGGCAGATAAAGACCGGTTCCCTCGCCCGCTCGGAGCGCGTGTCCAAGTACAACCGGCTCATCCGCATCGCAGAGCAGCTCGGCGCGTCCTGCCGCTACGGTCTGTAAAGATCCCCTCAACGCAAGCGCAGTTCGAAGAAGCGGGTCAAACGGGTAAAAAGGTCCACGCGGGCGTACGAGGCCGATATTCCGTGGGCCTGTCCGGGATAGAGCATCGCCTCGAAGGGTTTTTGGGCCTTCATGAGCGCCTCCATCATCTGGGCCGTGTGGGCGAAGTGCACGTTGTCGTCGCTCAGCCCGTGCGCGATCAGCAGGGCGCCTTTGAGCGCCTCGGCGTCTCGGACGAGGCGCGTGGCCTCGTACCCTTCGGGGTTGTCCTTTGGGCGCTGCATGTACCGCTCGGTGTAGGCGGTGTCGTAGCCGCGCCAATCGGTGACCGGTGCCACGGCGGCCCCGGCGCGAAAGGCGTCGGTGCGCAGCATCGACCACAGCGCGACCGTGCCGCCGAACGACCAGCCGAAGATCCCGATCCGGGAGGGGGCGACGAACGGGAGGGTCCCGAGGTAACGCACCCCGGTGAGCTGGTCCTCCACCGCGGCCTGTCCGAGCTTCAGGTGCACCGGGGTGACAAATTCTCGCCCGTAACCCGATGACCCGCGCCCGTCCAGGCTGAAGACCAAGATACCGCGGCGGGCCAGGAGGTTGCGCCACGGGGTCATGGTGGGGTGAAACGCGTCCTTGACCGTTTGGGCGTGTGGGCCGCCGTACGCGTAGATGACCACCGGGTATCTCTTGGACGCCTCGAGGACCTCGGGGCGGGTGAGCATCGTGTCGAAGAGCCGGCCGTCCGGGGTCTCGATGGTCACGAAGTCCGTGGTTATGCCGGTGGGGCTGTAGGCCTTTCGATCCCGGGGCGACAAAGGCGCCTCGATGAGCCCGCCTCGGGTCAGGATGTCGCAGACCCCTGGTGATCTGACGTCGGAATAGGTGTCTGTGAACAAGGCGCCGCCTGGCGAAAAGACCACGGCGTGGGACCCGCCGGGCTGGGACAGCCGCGAAAGCCCGTCTTTTGTGAAGCTGGCCTCGTAGATCCCCCAAGCGCCCCTCGACTCGACATTTGCCGTGAACACGACGGAGCCGCGCTCTGGATCGACGTAGTCGATGCTTTTGACGTCGAAGTCACCACGGGTCACCTGCCCCTTGGGCAGACCGTTCAGCCCGAAGCGGTGGATCTGGGTGCGCCCGCTGCGGTCCGAAAGCATGAGCATCTCGCCTCGGTCTTCGACGATGCGGGGAGGACCGTAGTGCTCGACCCAGCGGGGATCTCTCTCTTCGATGACCGCGCGGCACTTTTGTCCATCGATGGGACACGACTTGAGCTGGAGCGCCGTCTGAAGCCGGTCGAGGTGGACCACGAAGAGGTGTCTCCCATCCGGATGCCAGGTCACCGAGGGCACATAGGACTCGGAGCTGCCCTCCACCGAAAGATAGGTGATAGGGCCGCCAGAGTCATCGGGGAGCGCGGAGACCACGCCAATCCGGACGGCCGGGTTGGCTGCCCCGGCGAGCGGATAAGGCTGGGTCCGCGCCGCGGTGACGTCGGGCTCGAGCACCTGGCGGGGCGCCACCATTGATGAGTCGGTGGCGAAAAACCAAAGCCGCGCGCCGTCTGGGGACCAGCCGAAGCCGTCTTCGGTGCCGAACTCCTCGGCGTAGAGCCACACGACCGTCCCGTGGCCGGCGCCGTCTTTGCCGCCTCGCGTCAAGGGCGAAGCGGCGCCCTCGGAGAACCTGTAGACAAAAAGATGTCCGCCTCGCGTGAACGCCACGGCGCTCCCGTCCGGTGCGCACCTCGCCCCGGTCACACCGCCGGTCTCGGTGAGCCGGCGGGTCTCGCTCGCCTTCCAATCGAAGAGCCGCAGGTCTCCATCGACCAGGTAGATGAGCCTGCCTGCGCCGCAGAACATGGGGCGACCGGCGCTGTGGCCCGGCTCGGCGTAGACGGGCCGCTCCCTGTGACCGGCGAGCTCGTGCAGCCACAGCTCTGTGTCTTCGGCGCTGCGGCGGGTGAAGGCCAGGGCCTCGCCGCTGGGGGCCCAGGTGATCTCCCGGGGGACCTGCCCGGCGAGCGGCGACGCTCCGAAGATGCGCGAGATTTCAGATCGCAGGGCCTGCGCCGGGTCCACGGGCGAGGGGGGCGAGACGGCCCGGTGACCCGGCACCAGTGTGGTCTCTTTTTTGGCGGACCCGCAGGCGCACGCGAGAATAGAAGCGACGAAAAAAATTAAACTGCGAAACAAAAAACCCATCATTCACCAATGACTTTGACCAAGACGCGCTTGCGCCTGCGGCCGTCGAATTCGCCGTAGAAGATCTGCTCCCACGGTCCGAGGTCCAGCCGGCCCTCGGTGATCGCGACGACCACTTCACGGCCCATAATCTGTCTTTTGAGGTGGGCGTCGCCATTGTCCTCACCCGTGCGGTTGTGCCTGTAGCGGGTGGTGGGCTCGTGGGGGGCTATCGACTCGAGCCAGTCGTCGTAGTCCTCGATGAGTCCCCCCTCGTCGTCGTTGATGTAGACGCTCGCTGTGATGTGCATGGCGTTGACCAGGCAGAGCCCCTCGATCACGCCTGAGACGTCGACCGCCTCTTGGACCTGGCCGGTGATGTTGATGTAGTCGCGCCTCGAGGACGTCTCGAACCAGAGTTCTTTTCGATGGGATTTCACCTTACACCTCCTTTTGGGGTTGTTTTAACGCACCGCGCCGCGAGAGGGAATCGCAGGGTCATGAAAACAAAAAAGAGGCTCGTAAGCGTCTACGCCTTTTTTCGCCTACCGCGGACTTTTTCCCGTTGCTTGGCGTTTGGAGTGGGTGGGGAACGTCTACTCCGAAGCGGCGGGGGCCGGACGGGGCCGAAGCCTCTTGCGTCCCAGGGCGAGCCTGGTGCATTATTTGCCGCATGAGCGACGAGCGTCGATTAACACTTGGGGATCTCGAGCAGTACGACGGGAAGGACGGCCGGCCGGCCTACGCCGCGGTGGGCGGGATCGTCTACGACGTGACCGCCTCGAAGATGTGGCGCGAGGGGCAGCACGTCCGCAAGCACCAGGCCGGAGCCGACCTGTTCGGGGACATCCTGCTGGCGCATCATCCGCAGGATCGGCTGGACC
>JAABTR010000057.1 GCA_011389755.1 Deltaproteobacteria bacterium
GTACTTGCAGTCGCCGTCGACGCAGTAGCCGCTTGGCGCGTGGACCGTGCGGTCGGCTTCGGTGCAGAAAGCCTCGGGAGGATCGACACAGGTCACCCCCTGACAGGGGGTCTCGACGCAGACGCCGTCGTCGCACAGGCCTCCGTCACAAGGCACCTGCCCGGCGGCGTAGAAGCACTGGCCGCCGCTGCAGTAGCCGCTCGGGGCGTGAACCTCCACCGTGCCTTCCTCGACGCAGGTGTTTTGGGGCGGCTCCCAGCAGCTCAGTCCGGAGCAGGGCGCAGGGGGCTGTTCGTCGGTGTCGGGTTTGCGGTCGTGACCCTTCAGCTCAAGGCAGCTCGTGGCGATTAGGCCGATGAGGGCCACCGCCAGGGTCAAACAGGCGCGGGCGTTGCTTCGGGGGCTCATCGTTCTTATCCCTGGGGCGCAGCCGCAGGGGAGTCCTCCACACACACGCCGGCTTGGCAGCCGCCTGGGCACGGTTCGGTGACCGCGTCGTAATTGCAGAAGTCGCTTGGGTCGCAGGCGCGGGCTCGCGAAACCACGACGTGGGCGTCATCGGCGCAGTACGGGGCGGGTTTACCGTACTCGCATTCCCAGGTCGGCCCTTCGCAGGGGTCTTTCGTGCACCGGCCGTCTCGGCACAGGCCCTCGCAGGTTATCGGCGGCGCGTTTGTCGAGTAGGTGCAGCGGCCCTCTCGGCATGGGTTGAGATTATCCCAAAAAACCAGCTCGCCGTCTGTGTTGCAATATGGCGCCGGGAAGCTGTAACACGTTGTTCTCTCCAGAAACGGAGGATTGACCTCCGATCCGTCGAAGCACGCCTGGGATCCGCAGTTGCCGCCGGTGCAGTTCGCGTCCGGACAATCGCTGCGCTCCTCGCGATAGACGCAGCCGCCGGTCTCATCGCAGGTGCCCGCGTGGTGAAACCGGACGACCGTCTCTTTTGAGGCGCAATACCGGGCCGGCGGCCGGTGGCACAGCATCCCGGCACACGGTTCGCTCGCGCAGCGCCCGTTTTGGCAGCCTCCCTTGGACGAACAGTCGACCGTGCGCTTGTCGTACACACACGAGCCGTCGTCCGCGCAGCGTCCGTAGAGGTTCCAGACCACGAGGGTGTTCGCATCTTCGCAGAAGCGCGCAGGCGGCCGGTTGCAGACCACGCCGAGGCAGGGTTCGGCCGCGCAATGGGCGCCCGCCCTGGTGTCGGTGTCGCAACCGCCGCCGTTCGGGCAGTCGAATTTTTCCGCGGTGTCATAGACGCACTCGGGCGCGTTGTCGTCGACACTCACTTGGCAGCGGCCTTCGCGCTCATGGACGATGAGCTGGTTTCGGGGAGTGTCCGTGCTTGCCTCGTCGGTGTCGCCGTAACAGGAGTTCGGCAGCGGACTGTCGCAGCGCACGCCGTGGCAAGGGGATTCGCTGCAGTATTTCGCGTCGGCGCATTTTCCGCTGGGGCACGCCACCTGTTCGGTGTCAAATTTGCACTCCGGCCTGCTGTCCGAGTCCAACGCGCAGAAACCTTCGCCGGAGACGATGGTGAGTTTTCCCTCGACGCAGGTTCTCCACTCGGGCCTCTCGAGGCACATCGCGCCGTCGCAGGGATGGGGCGGCGGGGCGGTGTCGTTCTCTTCGGTGTCGCTCGATTTGGAGCCCGACTCTGTGGAGTTTTCGTGGGAATCGGTGTCCGGCCTTTCGGACGAGGTCAAACGCAGACAGCCGGCGGCGGTCATGGCGAGGACGATGAACAGAAAAAAATGCCTCGGTCCGAAAACGGCGTATTTTCCCGCCGAGCCGCTGTGGCGGACGTCACCGCGCGATCCCGTTTGCGTCCGGCCCCGGCTCAAAACTTGAGCTCCACCGAAAACAGCCCGGCCTGCACCTCGACCGCGCTGTCGGTTTCGCGTTTTTTCTGCCCGGCTGCCAAGATGGCCGCCGTGAGGGCTCCGACGGCGCACGCGCCGGCCGCCACCGCTGTGGCGATGCCGAACCCGTGGAGCATCTCGGCCCGCGATCCGGCTTCGTCCCGCAGCTTCTTGTGATTGGACACGTCGGCGGCGCCGGCTTCGAGGTAGAGCTCGTCTTCGTCGTAAAACTCTGTGATCGCCTCACCGCGAAAATGGAACAGCCCCGCGCTCGCGCCCCCAAGGGCCAACGCGCTACCCACACCTATCCAGGCCAAATTATTGAGCGTTCGCCTCGAGATCGCCGGCTCCTCGACGCGGTGAGACGGCTTGGGAACGAGGTTCACGTCGACCAGAAGCTCTTCCCCGGCGGCGAGGGTGAGCTCCCGGTGATCGGGGAGATAGCCCGCAAGCTTTACGTCGACCGCGTGCTGCCCCGGCGTCACAACGAGCGCCTCTGGCAGCGGCGAGCGGCCGACCGGCTCGCCGTCGAGTCGCACCTCGGCGCCGGGGGCGCTCACAGTGACGACGAGGCGCGCCTCCTCCGGCTGGAGCTGAAACGCGACCTTGGACTGGCTTTGAGACAGCACCGAGACGCGCTCTTCGGCCGCCACATAACCGTCGAGCTCCGCCGCCACGGTGTGCTCTCCGGGTCCGAGCAGCACGGCGCGGGGCAGCGGTGCGGTGCCGACCGGCTCGCCGTCCACCGAGATGCGAGCGCCCGGCGGGCTGGAGGTGACGCTGAGCAGGCCCACGCTCTTGCGGATCGATCGCTCGAGCTCCTCGACCTTGGCCAAGAGCTCCTTGTCGGTTCGAAGCTCGGCGGCGAAGCGCGCTCTCAGCTCCCCCAGTGTATCGAGGGCCAAAGCATAGCGATGGAGAGCTTTTCGGCAGTTGGCGAGGTTGAAGTAGCCGCTCTTCGTCGGGTAGGCAGCAACCGAAGCCTCGAACTCAGCGGCTGCGCCCTCGTAGTTCTCCTCGGTATAGAGCGCCTTGCCGTTTTCGAAGTGCCGCCTGGCCGCGGCCTTGTCGTCAGCCAGAACCCGCGCCGGGGTGAGCAGCAGCCCGATCCAGGCGAGGGTCAACAGAGAATAGATGGCCGAACACCGCATCGCTATCTCACTCGAACTCCTGGGCGATCTCGGTCTGACGGCCGCCCTTTAAAAACCTGGAATCGCCGGTTTGGTCAGCCGGTTTCACCTTTGCCCGCCGCTTCCCCTGTTTGGCTTTGCGCGCGGGGGCTGCCTTTTTTTTTGTTTTTGTTTTTTTCGGTTCGACGCCATCGTCGCGAGGGAGTTTCTGAGATGTCGAGCCGTCGTCTTGGACTGGTGCCTCGACCGCCGACAAGGCGGATTCGGCGCTGCCTCTGGGACCTGGTTTTGGGGAATCGGCATCGTCCGGCGCCGCGGGTCCCGGCGTCGTGGGCGCGACAGCTTCTTGAGGAGCTGAGCCGGTAACCGCCGGCAGCTCCGATCGCTCCGCTGTGTTTCTCGATAACCACAAACCAGTGAGAAGTACCGCCACGCCCACCACAAGAAGGCCGAGCAGCGCGTACAGTTTTTTGTTCCGCTTTGGAAACTTGTGTCGCTGCCCGCTATCCGCCTCGGTCTGCTGCGCCGATATTTTCGCTCGAGCCTTCGGATCGTCCAGCGTCTGCGGAAGCGGCGGTTCGGAAATGACTCCGCGGTCTGACTCGGCTCCGAGATCGCCAGTGGCGCAGCTCTTGTTGGCGATGACCGCGTTCAACTCGAGGAGCACCTGCTCGGACGCCCCTGTGTCGCGAAGCTCCCTGAGCCCCGAGAGCATCTCGGTCGCAGTCTGGAAGCGATCGTCGGGTTTCTTTGTCAGGGCCCGCTCGATCAACGGGCCGGCCTGCCGCGGAAAGTTGGGGTTCGCTTCGTTGGGTGGCCGCGGCGGTTGAGAGACGATCTTGAGTACCAGGTCGCTGAAGGTTTCACCGATGAACGGCAGCTGGGCGGTGAGCATCTCGTAGAACACGACCCCAACCGAGAAGAGATCGGCCCGGTGGTCGACCGCGCTTTCGCAGTTGGCTTGCTCGGGAGCGACGTAGGCCGGTGTGCCGACGAAGGTCCCGGTCTGGGTCAGTTTTTTCGAGACATCCCGGCGAGTTGTGATCTTGGAGATGCCAAAATCGATGAGCTTGACCGTTGGCTTGGAGGCTTTGCTTTCGTGAACGAGAAAGATGTTATCCGGCTTGATGTCCCGGTGAACGATGCCCTTCTCGTGAGCTGCGGCGAGGGCGAGCAAGAGCTGCTCAGTAATCTCGACGGCCGTTGGCAAGTCAAAAGGCGCGTGGCTCTGGAGCAATGTCTCCAGGCTCTCTCCTTCGAGATATTCCATGACCAGGTAGGGATCGCCCCACTGCGTACTTCCGACGTCAAAAACATCGACGATCCCCGGGTGACCGATAGCCGCAGCGGCTCGCGCCTCGCGATGAAAGCGAACCACGTCCTCGGAACACACCTTGCTCGACAAGTGCAGGAGCTTGACCGCCACCCGGCAAAGGAGGCCGACGTGGTAGCCCAGGTAGACGGTGCCCATACCGCCATACCCCAGTAGCCTATCGATGCGATAACGTCGATCGACGATTTCTCCGACGTAGTCCCGTGCTTGTCCAGACATCCCCTAAAGCTTAGACCCTGCAGGGATCGCCGCAAGTTCGGAAGAGCTTGATAAAAACCGGGCCCTGTGGCCCAAAACCCCCATCTCATCAGCCGAGTCAGACCCCGATAAACAGCCGATTTCCGAAGTTGCGCTCGAGCTGCGCTTCGAAGATCTTCGAGGCGGAGGTCTCGATGTCGTACTCGACGCGCTTGAAGTGAAACTGACGGGTCTCCGTGTCGTACGTGGTGTAGCTCGCCCTGTTGTCGTAGTCCCGGGGCTGCCCCACCGAGCCCACGGAGATGATGTACTTGCGCCCCTGCTCGAGCACGAACCGCTTGTGTGAGATCTCCTCGACGGTTGTGTCGGTCAGGGCGAAGACGCGACACAGATGCGAGTGCCCGATGAAGGTCACCTGATCGAGGGCCTCGTAGTAGGGCAAGAGGGCGTAGGCTTGCTCGGGAGCGAAGATGTACTCGAACTCTTTTTCGTTGACGGGCGACCCGTGACACAGCTTGATGCCGCTGTCGGGGTAACGCCGATTATAGGGCAGCGCCTTCAGCCAGGCCATGTTGTCCACGGTGAGCATCTCGGCGTGAAGATCCAACACTTTGCGAGCCGCATCGTAGTAATAGGAATAGTCCATCAATCCGGCGACCGCCGCGTCGTGATTTCCCAGCACCACCTCTTCGGTCACCGAGCGGACCAGGTCCACACACTCGTTGGGGCTGGCCCCATAGCCGACAACATCACCGCAACACAAAAACGTGTCGATTTTCTCGGTTTCAAACGCCGCCATGACAGCGCTGAGGGCTTCCAAGTTGCCGTGGATGTCGCTAAAAATACCGATCCGCATCCAATTCGCCTCACACACTTCCAGGTTCTTGTTTCTGCCGGGGCGGCTCGAGCCGTATTTTTCCTCTTGGGGCTCGGCTACCAAAACCGAGGTCAAAATATAGCAATAACCCTGTTCGCTGTCCCGTTCAATTCACTCACTTGCCCGCCTTAAGTCTTTGAGCGCTCGCCGGACGGCATC
>JAABTR010000058.1 GCA_011389755.1 Deltaproteobacteria bacterium
GCTCTGCGCCGCAGCTTCGATCTCCTCGTCCGGATCCTTGCCGGCGCGGCTTATCTCCTCGCGAGCGTACTGCACGATATCTTCGCTGAGTGCGGCGTTCAGGGCCCTGGCTTCGGCGAGGTGCCCCGCCCAGAGCCGAACCGACTCAGCGACCGGGAGCGGCTGCTTCTGGCTGCTCGCCTTGAGCCGCTCGACTTGCTGCGTCAGCATCTGCGCGAAATCCGCGGCTCCGCTCTGCTTCAGCGCCGCCTCCTTGAGGACCGACGGGATCCTCAGACCCAGCTCCAAAGCGACTTCCAAGGTCTGTGCCACCGCCGTCTCCAGTTTTTCAAGGGAAAAGGATCGGACAAAGATCAGCTCTTCGTAGGCATCTTTTGCAAGCCACTGACCGAAAAAGCTCAGCCTCTGCGCACATTCGTCCAAACCCACGGGCCTTTCGAGTCGCGACTCCTCCAAGGACGGCTCGAGGGCGCCCGACTCCAAATCCCGCTCCACTTTTTTCCGCGCGGCCTCGAGCTGCTCGGCTGACCAATTTTGGCTGCCCAGCGCCTCTATGCGTTCCCAAATCCGCGCCGCGTTTTTCTCCCGAGGTGCGGACACTTGAAATTGGGCGGCTTCTTCCAGGTCTTTTGTAAAGAGCCGGACCTCGGCCGAGAACGCGCGCTGGAGCTTTTGGAGCACCTCCCGATGGGCGCTTTGCGCGAGATCCAAGAACCAGACGACGCTTATGCCCTCTTCATCGTCGCCCAGAGCCGCGCCCACGAGGCTGAGCGCCACCACCGGCACATCATCGGCCGGCTGGTACTGAACGCGCAGATCGCCGGGCTTCTCAGAGAACAGGCGAACGACTTCGATGGGGGCGCAGCGCCCCAGGACCACCTTCCCCGACTCCACACCGCACGTGGAGCGAGACGCCGGAGCATCGAGCTGGGTCGGGAGGGGAGCAGTGGGACGTGACTCCCTCCGCTGTTTGGATTCTCCCGTGATGATGGAGATATCGGCCTCGTCGATCTCTTCGACGTTCTCGATCTCCTCTTCTTCGTCATCGTCAGCTGAGGCCGCGACGCGCGCGGGCCCCTCTTCGGGCTCATCCAAGCTCGCGAGCGTGGGAAGATCTTCATCGGGTTCGATCGGACTCGATATATTTTTCGCGTCCGCGGGAGGGGACACGGTGCCCACCCGGGAGTTCGCGTCGAACATCGCGTCGTTCAGCCAATCGTCATCGTCGTCGAACTGGGCCTCCGGCTCATTGTACGTCGCGATGTCGGGCTCGGATTTTACTTTGGGATCGCGCTCCTCCAGATCGGCGAAAGCTGCGTGGATGCCCTTTTTCTGAGCCGCTTCGGGCGCCCCCGCCGGTTGCGCGAGAGGCTCCTCTTCTTTTTTGCCCTGAACAACCGACGCCGACGCCGACGCCGAGCGTCTTTTTTGCTTTTCGAGGTATCTCGGCCTGTGGGGTTTGGCCAGCTCCAGCCCGATTTGCCAGTTCTCCAGCGCCCGCCGCCCCAAAAGAACGCTGCATTCCTCGTAGTACGACGGCAGCTTCTCCACGTCGCATCCGGCAACCGCGAGCCCCCAAGCGGCGCGGATCTCGAGCTCACGGTGCACGAGCACCTCCGGCAAAAAAACAGCCGCGCGACCCGACCTGC
>JAABTR010000059.1 GCA_011389755.1 Deltaproteobacteria bacterium
TCCCCCAAGCGGCGCGGATCTCGAGCTCACGGTGCACGAGCACCTCCGGCAAAAAAACAGCCGCGCGACCCGACCTGCCGTCGTGAATCATCACGGGCTCGGCGAGTCGAACCAGATCTTCGCACCTCGGGCAACGGCAAGAGGCGTAACCTTCTTGCGTGATCTCCTCGAGGAGCGTGGGGCTTCGCTCCGCGTTTATGACCGTGGGAATTTCGCCCGCGAAGACATGGTCGTTGCGGCAGCGGACGCGAACGCTCCGCGTCTCGGTCTCCACCGCAGTGCTCAGCTCAAACACAAAGAACGCTTTATTTTCAGGCATTGCCACCGCCGTCTTTTGTCTTTTCCTCCTAGGAAAAGAAGCAAAGATCGCACCGAAAAAGGACCCATTCCCCAAAAAATACCACACCGTCGCAACCCCGCAAAAAAACTCGACATTCGTCTGCGGTTTCAACGAGATCCGAGGCGACGCCCCGGCAGCCTCCAAAGATCCACCCAAGATCCGCGCATCAATTCTTGACAATCCTCGAGCCGTATTGTACGGCTTTGCGTCCGTCGATTACGGAGGATGAACTGTGGCTAATCACAAGCAAGCAAAAAAAAGAAACCGACAACGTCTTAAAACTACGGTCGCGAATCGCCATCGGCGCTCGACCGTCCGGACCTTTATCAAGCAAGTTCGCAGCAAGATAGAAGAGGGCAATCCGGAAGAAGCGCAGCAGGCGCTGGGCAACGCGATTCGCCAGATCGACAAGGCCGCGGGCAAGGGGTTGTTTCACCGCAAGGCCGCCTCGCGCAAGATCTCTCGCCTCGCCGTCGCCGTCAACAAGCTGTCTCAATAGCAGCCTTTCCCAGCCTTTTGAAGGACGCTCTGAGGGCGCCTTGTCAAAGGGAGGCCCCACGGCGGTTCGAGATAAGCCTTACCTCAGCGGAGGCACAGTTCCAGCAGCGCCTCTTCGACGATGTGAGCGCCCGAGCGCCTCGAGGACTTGAGCAGAAAATCCACCTGCGCCAGTCGCGCCAGAGCGCCTTCGAGAACCGGCCCCCGAAATCTGCGGCACTGGTTCGCGATCTTGCCCACGACGAACGGCGGGACCCCGAGCAATGAGGCGAGCTGTTTTTGCGGCGTGCCCAGGTGCAGGTGAATCCGAGCCCCGAGCAGCTGTCTGAAATGCCGCGCGATCATGGCGTTTATCATGATCGGCTCTTGCCTCTGGGCTAACAAATGCTCCAAAACGGCCAGCGCGCGCTCCGGTCTCTTCTCTCCGATGGCGTCGACGAGCTCGAAAACGGAATGCGGTTTGATCGCGCTGACCACCATCGCGACGTGGTCCACATTGATGGGGGTACTGTCCCCGGCGAACAAACAAAGCCTCTCCACCGCGTCTTCCAGGGCGGCGCAATCGGTGCCGACGGCTGCGCCCACGGCTGCGCAGGCTTCGGGCGAGATCTCGACACCTCGCTCCTTGGCACGGCTGCGGATGAAGGCGTCCACCTGCCTTGTCCCAAGCGGCTCGGCCTTGTGCACCAATTTGAGCTTGCTGGCTTTGGCCCAGACTCCCTTTCTCAGATCCAGCTTAGCGGCCACCAGGGTGAGACACGTGGAGTCGCAAGGGGCCTCCAGGTACGCGGCCAAAGGCTCGAGATCCCGCGCCGAGAGCTCATGAACGTCGTCGACGACGACCAAACGCCTCGAGGACATCATGGGAACCGCTTGGGCTGTCGCGACGATCTCAGCGCCCGATACTTCCTTGGCTTTGAGCCGGCTGTAGTTGAAATCGGCCATCGGGCCGGTGGCCACGCGGCTTCTGAGGGCCGACAAAAAACGCTGCAAATAAAACGTCTCGGACCCGAAGACGATGTAGACGGCGTCGATCCGGCCCGACTCGACAGCTCGTGTGACTTCCATTACGTCCATGGGCAAGTGATATCACGAAGGCAAACGAAGCGACAACGCGTTCGAAGGTGACGGCTCGCTTTTGCTTTTAAAACAAGTCCTCGGAGGTCTCTTTGCCTCGCTTTCGCCTCTTCTCCGCCTCTTCCTGCTCCTTGGCTTTGCGCTGGAGCTCCTTCATGTCGGCCTCCATTTTCTTTTGGACCGCTTCCATGCGTTTTTGCGCGTCGATCTGAGCCTGGGAGGTTCCGCGAGTGGCAAACTCCCCTTGCGCGAGCTCCTTGCCCTTGCTCTGAGCGATGATGAGGTACTTTTTGTGGGCGTCGAAGTCAGGGCGGATGAGGCGGGTCTTACCCGCGAGCGACCGGGTGTTTCTATCCTGGGTGTACTGGACGAACGAGTTCACAAACCGGCGGCTATTTTTATCCCGGCCATCAGCGATGTCGTAAAACACCATCTCGACCTCGTAGTCGCCCAAGGGCCTTCTAAAAAAGGCCATCGTCTCGAACTCCCAGGTGCGCTCCTCGTTCTCGTACACCACCTTGGTCGAGTTCTTTCGCAGAAACTTCACAAAACCGGATTTTGTGCTGAAATATGAAGGAGGACGCTTATTTAAGACCAAAATCTTACCCTGAAACACACTCTCCACATTCTTCGCCGCCACCTGACCCACCACTGCGACTAAAAATATCCCGGCAAATATCGCCGCCGTCATCCCGCCGATCTTGAATTTCATCGATGGCTCCTCCTTCCGATGTTTCGAGTGAGTCCTTCGTCCTGCGAACTTCAAGTTATAATTATACACACCTGTGCTCGAGTGACCACCCGAGTTTTCGTCCAAATTTATCAGTGCCCGTCAAAAGCAAAGCCGGAGGGCGCTTGCTCGTCTAATTTTTTTTGGCCGGCCAAATTTTTGCCATCCCCCAACCGGCTGTGGCATACTGGAACAGGAATCACAATATACCGTTTTCATTCAACTTTTTTTGGATTGACATGCACGACGCAGTCGCACTCGCCAAACAACTCGCAAAGCGGAGCCAAACCGAGGCCGACACCGGTTTTTTGCTCATCGCCATGCTCGAGGGACGCGACACAGCCTCTAACGTTCTGCGACACAAGGGGCTCACCACCAGCCGGGTCAGAACCGCCCTGCGGGCGCTCGAACCCGAACCCGAAGGGACCTTCGACGCGGTCGTACACAAGGCCGGCCAAATCGCATCGAGCTTTCGGGCCAAGGTCACGACGCCACTTCATCTGCTGGCGGCGCTGACCTCCACGCGGCCCTCGAGCGCGTATCGCGCGCTCGAAGACTTCGGCCTGGATCTTTTGGTCATCCACACCCACGCCCTGAGGTGCAGCGGACAATCCACGGCCGACCGGGGCTCGAGAAGCTCCAAGCAGCGCAAGATCATCGACACACGAACAGAGGCCCTGCCTTTGCCCGAACCGCTCCAAGGGCTCTCGGCAGCTCGAACGCCCCGGTCGATCCCCGCCGCTTTTTCGGAATCGAATCACGAGGAGTCCTTGAGCGCGCACAGCCAAAACGCCGATCCTCCCGCTGCCCAAATCTTTGTGCCTACCTCCTCGATTATCAAAATGGGCCGGGAGCTCGAAAACAAGCAGCGACGCGCCCGAGCCCAACGCATCACCGGGGCCCATGGGCTGGGCTCCATCCACAAGGCAGTGGAGTGCGCTCCCTCGGAGTCCGCCGTCGATCCCGGCGCGTTCCAGATCCCCGCCAAGCTCTTTCCCTTGCTGGCGAGCATGGGCCGCAACCTGACCATGGAGGCGGCCTCCGGCCGACTCGACACTATCGTCGGCCGGGCCGAAGAGATGGACCAGATGGCCGACGTGCTGAACAAACGCCGCGCCAACAGCCCCTGTCTCGTCGGCCCTTGCGGGGTCGGCAAGACAGCCATCGTCGAAGGCCTGGCCTCTCGCTTGGCCCTCGGCCGGATCCCGGGGCTCGAGAACCGGATCATCATCGAACTGACGCCGAGCGATCTGCTGAGCGGCACCTCGCTGCGAGGAGCCATGGCCGAAAAGCTCACCGGGCTTCGCGCAGAGGTGGCCGAGTCCCAAGGTCGCATCATCTTGTTCTTCGACGAGGTGCACGCCCTGCTCGCCTCCAAAGAAGCGTCAGAGGCCGTCGCCGAGCTCAAAAGCGCGCTGAGTCGAGGCGAGCTGCCCTGTATCGCCGCCACTTCTTTGGAGAGTTACCGCCGCTTCATCTCCTCGGACCCCGCGCTGGCTCGCAGCTTCATCCCGATAGAGGTGAACGAACCGTCGCTCGAGGATGCCGTGGCCATCGTGGGAGGAGCCGCGCCTGCCTACCAGGCCCACCATGGGGTCTCCTACACCCCGGAGGCCTTCGAAGGCGCCGTCAGACTCTCGGCGCGCTACCTCGTAGACAGTTCTCTGCCCGACAAAGCCATCGGCCTGCTCGATCTCGCCGGCGCGCGGGCGCGCCGGGCAGGACAGACCGAGGTCGCATCCGACGACGTCGCGCACGTGCTCGCCAAGCAGCTCGGCATCCCCCCGGAGCACCTTGTGGCGACCCACGCTCAGAGGCTGCTCCATCTGGAGACCGATCTCGGGCGCCGCATCGTGGGGCACCACCATGCTCTTGCGGCGCTCGGAGAGACCCTGCGCCGAAACGCCGCGGGGTTCCGGACGGGGCGCCCCATCGGCAGCTTCCTGTTCTTGGGACCGACCGGAGTCGGAAAGACCGAGACGGCCAAAGCTCTGGCAAACGTCCTGTTCCCGGCAGACAACGCGATGATTCGCTTGGACATGAGCGAGTTTTCCGAGAGCCACGCGGTCGCCCGCCTGGTCGGCGCTCCTCCGGGTTACATCGGCCACGACGAAGGGGGGCAGCTCACCGAGGCCGTCCGCAAGAGGCCCTACAGCGTGATCTTGCTCGACGAGATCGAAAAGGCCCACCGGGACGTGCTCCAAGTGCTCTTGCAGGTGCTCGACGACGGCCGCCTGACAGACGGCAGCGGAAAAACGGTGTCTTTCATAAACACGCTCATCATCATGACGAGCAACCTGGGCTCGGATCTGAGACGGCAAAAAAGGCGCGTCGGCTTTGCGAACGACGAGGCAGCGGCTCTCCCCGACATCGAGACGAACATCGCCGGCGCCGCCCGGGCGGCGTTGCCGCCGGAGCTGTGGAACCGGATCGACGAGCCGCTCGTGTTCGCGCCTTTGCGGCGCTTTGAGGTCGAAGAGATCGCCGGGCTCATGCTCTCGAGCATCGCTCAGCGCCTGCGGGAAGAGCACCACGTAATCACCCACTTCACGAAAGACGCCATCGAGGCGATGCTCAGCGGCGGAGGATACGACCAAGAGATGGGCGCCCGGCCCATGCGCCGAACGATACAGCGAATGGTCGAAGGCCCCATCGCCAAGAAAATCCTGGCCGGCGAGGTCGGTCGCGACGATGTCCTGACCGTTGACGCGAAAGACGGCGCCCTCGATTTCGCCGTCGGCCCGAAGGCCGCGGTCCCGGCCGCCGAAGGGGTCTGCCTTGACGCCGGGGCAGCCCATAGTCAATAATCGTTACGTGCTTCGCATCGAAGAAAAACTGCCGGGAAGATTCGGTCCGTTCTACCTCTACGACCTCATCGGGCAAGGCGGGATGGCGCAAATATTCCTCGCCAAGACGTTCACCGGGCTGGGGACGGAACGGCGCGCGGTCATCAAACGCATTTTGCCCCAGCTGACCGGCGACAAGTGCTTCGGCGAGATGCTCATCAACGAAGCCAAGCTCTGCGCTCGGCTCAGCCACGCCAACATCGTCCAGACCTACGATCTCGGGCAAATCGAAGACCGCTATTACATCGCGATGGAGTACGTCGAGGGCTTCGATCTGAACAAGCTGCTCGGGCTGCTCGCCAAGGCACGCCTAGCGCTTCCGCTGCCCTTCGCCCTCTTCATCGTGGTGGAAACCCTCAGGGGCCTGGATTACGCCCACCGGCTCTCCGACCTCGAGGGCCACCCGCTGGGCATCATCCACAGGGACGTCTCGCCGACCAACGTACTGATCTCCACCGAAGGCGAAGTCAAACTCTGCGACTTCGGCATCGCGAAAGTCACCCTCGGAGATCTCACCGGCGACCATATTCGAGAGTCTCATATCGAGGGCAAGGTCGCCTACATGTCCCCCGAGCAGCTCGATGGAGGGCCCGTAGATCGCAGATCCGACCTCTACGCGGCCGGGATACTCCTGTGGGAGCTGCTCAGCGGCCGGCGCCTGTTCAAGACCAAGGACGAAGAGGAGACCTTGGCTCGCGCCAAGGCCGCCGAGATTCCCCCCTTGAGGGATGTGGGCTTCCCCAACTTCGAACAGCTCGAGGACACCGTCTCAAAAGCCCTGAGCAAGGACCCGCAACAAAGGTACCAGACCGGACAGGAGTTCATCGAGGCCCTCGAGGACTACATGCACCATTCGGCTCTTTTGGTCTCCCAGCTCAAGTTCGCCGATTTTTTGATGGACAACTTCGGGTCGAATCTCCTGGAGCAGCGCCGGGAACGAGAGCACGCGCTGACCCAGCTCGGGGAGTTTCAATCGGAGCGCAACGCCAGCTTTGGTGATGACTCAGGCATACAAGAGGATTCCCTCGAAGATCTCGACTTCACCTTCCTCCAGTCAGATATCTCAGGTTTCGGTTCGACTTCGGACCTCGACGGCGGTGTCGTCTCCGAGGCCACGAAGCCCCAGCGAGAAACCAGCTCATCACCTCTGCTATGGATTCTGGGCGCCGTGGCGGTCGCGCTCGGCGCGGCCGCCGCCGCGGCCTTGGCCTGGAATCTTTTGTAAGACGGAAAAAAAACCGCCGTTGCGCGTGGCCCCTTTGGATCCTAAAATCTTACGCGCCCCGGCATCAAAATCGTGACATGAACGACACAGACCAAAAAAGCTTTTCAAGCCACGGCCTCTCCAAGAAAAAGCGCTCCTTGAGAATTCAGGTCTTCATGGTCACCACGATCGGCACCATCGTCGCGGCGGCGGCAGCAACCATCGTGTTCTCCGTCCTTTTTCGCCATCAAATCAGAGACGGAATGGAGATGAAAGCCAGCGCTCTTGCCAATCTGCTGGCGGCCAACCTCGGCTCGGCGCTCGACTTCGACGATGCGCAATCGGCCCAGAATGCTCTGACCGGTCTCGAAAAAGACGAGGACCTGGCCTACGTCCTGGTCTCGAAGACCGATGGATCCGTCTTCGTCGAGATCAACGAGGAGAAGGCCGAGGGAATCGAAAAAGGAGCCGAGACCGAGGCCGTGACGCTTTTCGAGATGAACGGATACTTGAACATCGCCGCGCCGGTCAGGCTTCAAGACGGCGGCCGTGTGGGCACTGTCCAGCTCGGATTCTCGACACAAAGAATGCGCGAAGCGCAAAGGCTGTTTTACGTCATCGGCGCGGCCATCGCGGTGCTGATGACGATCCTCTTGGCGTCGTTCATTCTGCTGCTGCTCCACCGAACGGTCTTTGTACCGATGCGGCAGGTGGCGCACACCGTCACGCGCATCGGCGAGGGGGACCTGCGGCCCGGCTTCGCACACAGCGCGACGTCCAACGTGAGCGAATTCGCCCTGATGTATAAGGCGCTGGAACAGGCCCGTGCCTCTATACACGACAACGCTTCGGGGATCCGGACGGCCAGCTTGAGTCTCGCAAAGAGCGCCGCCGACATCGCCGACATCACCTCGAACCTCTCCCACTTGGCCAAGGAACAGGCCTCGTCGATATCAGAGACATCACAGACGGTCGAGCAGATAAAATTCTCGGGCCGAGACGCCTCACAAAACGCGATCCGTATCCTCAAGACCGCCAACCAGACCGTCTCCATATCGGGCGACGGGCTCGAGTCGGTGGGCTACTCCGTGGATCAGGTGAAGCTCATTCGCGAGCAGGTCGAGTCGCTCGCTGGCGCCGTCGACGACATGCACGTCCAAATCGGCGAGGTCGGAGAGATCATCGCGTCTGTCAACGAGATCGCAGAGCAGTCTAATGTGCTGGCCATCAACGCCTCCATCGAGGCTGCGAGCGCCGGGGAGCACGGACACGGGTTCTCTGTGGTGGCCAAAGAGGTCAAGGTCCTTGCGGATCAATCCAAGCAGGCTACCATCCAGGTTCGCAGCACCCTCGAAAAGATCCGCAAGGGTATCGAAGCGGCGGTAGGCAACGCCCGGACCGGCCGAGAAGGCGCCGACGCGGGGGTCAAGTCCATCGAGGCCACCGGCGACGTCATCGAGACGCTCGCCAAGGCCATCCGCAAGACGGCCCAGTCAGCCGAATCGATCGCCGAGAACACCAAGCGGGAGTTCTCGGGCCTCGAGCAGATCTCCGCGGCGATGGAGTACATCAACGCCGCGGCCGCGGCCACCGTGGAGAGGGTCCGGGACGTGGAAAAAAGCGGGGTGAGGCTGTCCCAGACCGCCGGCGAGCTCGAGGACATGGTGAGCACCTACGTCCTTGAGTGACCTCTCATCGGCGCTTCTCAGTGCAAGGTGTGGATGTCGTCGTCGACCCGTATCTTGGTGGGGATGGGTGGCCGCTTTGTTCTTTTTCGCGGCCTTTTGGCAACGAAACCGGTTTGTAGCTCACCGATGACCTCCTCAAGAGAACTCTCCTCATCGTCCATCTTGGCCAGGCGCTTCTTTTTTGCCCGCCGGCTCAAGAGGTAAGCCGCAAGGAACAGGGCGACGATGATGCCCCAGACGAATCCCCCCTCGCCTAGAATGACGAGCCAGCTCGTGCCGCCTGTGAGCGAGGCCTGCCACCTCTTTTCAGCGGACGCGACGCTCTCGCCGAACGCACCGACAAAGGCTTGTTTGAAATCCATCCCGCCTGCGACATCGCGCAGCAGGACCCGGATGGAGAACCAGCCGTGCTCCTTGATGATGAAGCCGACGAAGTCAGCGGCCTGCGCGTAGTCGAGGTTCACCCGCCCCGGCCTGTCGGGGTAGCTCTCCATCTCCTCGAGGGGCACGAGCCGCTCCCCCTTTGTGGCCTGCCACAGGATTCGAATCCGGCTAAAGGACGACATCTCCGACTGGGCGATGGCGATCCCCTCCGACAACCACCTGGGCACGGCGGCGCCCCTGAGAACTTTGCGCAGCGCCAAGTGGCTGATTTCGTGCTCCAGGACCGCCTCGAGATTGGGTTGCCGCCTCCCCCCGCGGGTCAACAGGGGCAAAATGATGAGGTCCTCTTGGGGGTAGGCCACGGCGGCCGCCCACGGCGGCGGTGGGGCACCCACCGGACTGAGCGTCTTCATCTTCTCGGGGTCGTCGATGATTCGCACCCGAACCACCACGCCCTCGAGGTCGGCGAGGACCCCGAGCTGCTCGTAGATGCGCTCCAGAGGCTCGCCGCAGGTCTCTTCGACATCGTCGAGCACTCCGGCATTTCGGGCCGGCAGAGAAAACCGGCAGTGCCCGCGATCGACCGTGATGAAGCCCTCGGGCAAGGGCGGCAGCGTCGCTGAAGCGAGCGTCCCGGCGAGCAGGATGATGAGCGAGCTCGCTCCTGCGATGAGCGTGTTCATACCTAAAGTGTGCTCACGGCATCTTACCGGTCAACGAAAAGTCGAGAAATCATGGAGTCTCTTTGTTCCATGGACCGGTGAAATCGAACCCTTCGCCGAGGGCTTCCAGGTTTTCTTTCGCGGCTTTGTGCTCAGGATCGATCCGGAGGGCTTCCTCGAACGACCGGCGAGCGCGATCGTCGCGTTTTTGGGCTGCCAGGACCAATCCGAGCTGGTTGTGGGCGGCTGCGTTGTGCTCGTCCATGCGGATCGCCCTGCGCAAAACCATCTCAGCGTCTGTCAGCCTCTTTTGCCGAAAGAGGATGTAACCCAGGTTGATGAGGTAGCTTCCCTGCGCCTCACCGAGCTTGACCGCCAAGCGCGCGTGACGCTCCGCATCTTCGAGCTGTGCGCGAGACACCAAGAGCACGGCGAGGTTGTTGTGGACCCCCGGATCCTCCGGATCGACCTGCTCTGCCTGTCGATATGTCCGGATAGCGGCATCAATTCGACCCACGATTTGATAGACCTGGGCGAGGTTCGCCATGATGTCGACGTTCTTCGGATCCAACCGGGCGGCCCGCTCCGCATAAGAGACCGCCTCATCCTCGCACCCCACCTGCAGCAACGCGATGGCCAAATCTCCCGCGACGGCGGCGTCGTTGGGCTCCATCTCGATGGCCTGCGCCAGCAGCACCACCGCCTGCTCGCCGTTGCGCTGCATGACCTGCTCTTGCCCCCGCGCGTGCAGCTCCGCGGCCGGGAGATCCTCGGGTGGCTGTGCCCATCCGCCCGCGACGCAGTGCCGGAGCGCCTCCGAGGCCGGCCGGTTCGCCCCGGGATCGACTCCGGGTTTCGCTGCCTCACCGGGCTGCATCCCCACGAGTCGGCTCGGCTCACCGAGCTGCGTCTGTACCACATTTTCGCCGCTCGAGGGCGCCACAGAGGCTCCGCAAGCGGTGAGCAGAGCCCCCGCCAAGCTCGCCGTTGCCCAACGAAGCTTTTTCTTTTTGGTGTTCATTTTGTCGACCTCAATCCGGTCTGCGTTCAACGACGATCTCCTTGGTCTCCCCGCCGCGCTTCACCGTCAGCTTGACGAGGGATCCCACCGGGCCGAAGAGCAGGGCATCGAGCTGGGGCTTCGACAAGTTGGTCACGTCGGTTTTGTCCACTGCCAATAGAACATCCCCCACGCGCAGCTCGGTTTCGCCGTGGATCCCGGAGTCATGCGTGATGTCCGTAATTTGAACCGACGCCGTTTGAACGTCCAGGGCGTACCTCGCCGGCAGGGTACCTCGCCAGTAGGCCTCGTCGTTTCCAACGGCGCATCCGGCTGCTCCACCGAGCAAGAGCGACATCACGACGCCCCAGATCACCGCGCCGGCGGGGTGAAAATATCGGCAAAGAGGCTTTGGGGGGCAAATCTTCGAGGCGACTGTCTTGGTTTTTCCGGCTGTCATGTAGAGAAGCTCTCCTCCAAGGCAGCGGCCCCGACTCGAAAAGACGGCGTCGCGCGGCTGCCTACTGATTCAAATTCACTTGAATTTCAATATACTGACGCGTCCTACAAACAGCAAGCGACGCTTCGACTCGCTTCTTCGCGCACAGGCCCCGCTCCCGGGGGCTTGCATAAGGAGTCATTCGATGCAGAATTTCGACCAAATGACAAATTTCTCACTCAAGAGCTCCGTCTTGTCTCTTCATTTGCGATCCTGGAGCCTTTTTTTTGCCGTCTTCGTCGCGCTCGCCTCGTGGTGCTGCGATGATGACGCCGCGGTGTTAGACGACGACTCACTCAAAGACGGTGCCACCGACGACCCGGTCGGCACCGACTCCCAAACCCTGAAAGCGGGCACCGGCGGCACCGAAGACACGGAAGGGACCGACGACGTCGGCACGCAAGACGGCGCGGACGAGCCCTTTCCCAAAGAACTCAAGCCCGCGTGCTCGGTGGCGGCGCAGCAGCTCCCGGCGAGCGAGGACAAGCCCGATATCGTCGTCGGGCCTCGCGGCGACGGGCGCCACCCCGCGGTCGCGGTCTCAAGAGACAGCCAAGCCGTGATGGCGTGGGCCTACAAGAAGCCCGATTCCCCAGGGGATCCTTGGGTCATCCAGACCGCCTCCTACGATCCCCAAAGCGGCGTCGGTACCCGCCTTGAGCCCGTCGCGCCCGGGATCTCCGCGCGCACGCCCGCCCTCGCTTCCAGACGGGGTGTGTTCGGCCTCGTGTGGCGGGACGCGCGCTGGGACGCCGATTGCGACCCGAAAGCGACCGAGGACTGCCGGCACAGCTATGCTTTCTCGGCCCTCGACGCCCCGGGCTCGCAGCGCACAGACGCCCAGCTTCAGCAACTCACCCACGGGAGGAACATCACAACCCCTCCTGTCATCTCGGCCGCGGGCGACTGCTGGGTCGTCGCCGGCGCGGCGGACAACGCGGTCTTCACCTTGTTTCTCAGCGAAAACGGCAGCGCGCTGGGGCACCACGAGATCCAGGCCGAAGAGGGGGTGAAGACCCGCGGGCCCCTCGCTCTCGCCGCTGATGCGGACCGGGGCCTCGTGGCCTGGATCGCCGGGAACGAGTGGTCCCTCTGGGTGTGTCCGCTCGATGGGGAGGGTGCCGCCCTGGGGGACGCCTTCGTCATCGCCGAGGGATCCCAGATCCGCAGCGTCGATGTGGTGGCGACCTCAAAAGGCTACGTTCTCGTCTGGTCCCAGCGCATTGGGGAAGACTTCGAGGCTCTGGGCCTGCCCTTGAGCGCTGACGGCAGCCCGGTGGGCGAGGCAAGGCGCCTCACCTGGTCCAGCGGGGGCGTCAATGAGGTCGACCTGGCTTGGGACAAAAACCGAGCCGCTTTGGCTTACGTTTCTCCGAATAGCGGGGATGGTACCGACCGCTGCGTCGTCGATTCTTGTAACGAGCAGGTTTTTCTGAGGCTGGTCGACGAAAATGGCGCCGCGGTGAGCCAAAGCGCTCAGCTCTCCGCGGATCCGAACCCATCCGCTGCCGTCGAGGTCGTCTTCGACGGCGCGGGTTTTACCGCCGCCTGGGAGACGCGCAGGCAATTCAGACAGCAGGTCTACTACGGCCGCGCCGTCTGTTCCGAGTGACGAAAGTGAAAAATGACGCCCTCGCCAAAACCGTTTGGGAGGGGATTAATTGACACGATCACGCGCGAGAGGATACGCTTATGTGTTTTTCAAATTTGCTCGCGTTGGCTAGGGAAGTAGACGCTAATGTATAAGCTCGTCATCTGCGACGATGAGGGTAAAACGACTGTCGTTCCTCTCATCAGGGATGAAATCTCCATCGGTCGCAAAGAAGGGAACACGATACGCCTAACCGACCGTAATGTATCGCGTCATCACGCTCGGATCGTTCGGCAAAACGACGAGTTCTTCATCGAAGACTTGGGCAGCCTCGTGGGTACCAAGGTCAACGGGCGTCTGTTGCGCTCGGAGCAGGCACCGGTCTCGCCCCGTGACCAGATCACGATCGGCGACTACTCCGTGTCGATCCGGACCGACGTCTCATCCTCCGTCCCTCTCGGGCGCCAAATGAACGCCGGCGAGCAAGCCGGCATCGGCAAGGTCACCCCTCACGCGCGGCTCGTGATGCTCTCCGAGCCCACCCCCGGCCGGGAATTCGACTTGACCGCCGATCTCTATGTCATTGGACGTTCCGAGGAGGCAAACTGCCGGATCGAGGATCCCTCCATGTCTCGGGCCCACGCGAGACTCGACACCGAGGGAAACCAGTGGACGATCTCCGATCTGGACAGCGTCCACGGGATCACGGTCAACGGGCTTCCCAAAGATGACTACGTGCTCAAAGCCGGCGACGTCATCGAGCTCGGATCGGTGCAGCTGCGCTTCGTCGCACCGGGCGAGCCCTACGAATACGCCAGCCCCTCTCAGGCCGAAGACTCCTTTGCCCCGGCACCTCCAAAAAGCGGGCCCGCTTTGCTTTACATCTTGGGAGGCTTGGCCTTGGTCGCGGCCGCGGCCGTGGTTGCCGCGCTGTGGCTTGTGAAGCCAAAGCTGGGCGGTGATCAGACATCTCAAGAGACCGAGGTCACCGAAGCTTTTGCCCAGGCAGAGGAGACTTACGACGAGCTGATGGAGTCCGGCAAGGATGAGATGGCCGCCGGGCGCTGGACCGAGGCCGCTCGCATGTTTGCCCTCGCTTTGCAAAAAGAGCCCGACAATAACGCGGCGCTAGAGCTCAAGAACCTCTCGATAGCTGAGTCCGACGCTGAGAAGGCCTACAGATCCGTTTTGGAGGCGCGAAGAGAAAAGGACTGGACCAAAGCCGCACAGCTGATCGAGAGCATTCCCCGCTCCAGCCGTTACTACAAAAGAGAAGAGCACGAGGAGATCGCAGAAAATCTGTGCGCCTCTCTCATTCTCAAAACGCGCAGGGCCATCATCTCCGAAAATATAGACCGAGCCCTCGAGCTCCTCGAGCAAATCGGCTCTATCTCCGAAGCGCCTGACACCTGCCGGGAGACCCGTGACGAGCTGCGCCAGCTCACCGAACGCAAGTCCGAGCGGGCTGAGGTCGAGTCAGACGGGGACGAACCCTCGGATGACAAGACCTTCGAGTCGCAAAGACGCACTATTCGACCGCAAGCACGTCCAAGACGCGGCGCAAAAAACAAAGACACGAAAGATGCCCCCAGGTCATCAGGCGACAAAGGCGCGAAATTCGACTTGGCCAACCCCTATGCATCGACAGGCTCGCCTTCAGAGCCCACGCCGCGCTGGGATCCCGTCAACGAAGCTCGCAAGGCCTTGCGACAAAACAACACCGCCAAGGCGATCTCCATCCTCGAACGCGGCGGCAACGGCCGCAACGTGCTCGCCATGCTCGCCAAGCTCTACATGCAAAACAAAAACCGCAGGGGCTACGAGAGTGTGGCTCGCAAGTTCATCAGGCTCTACCCCAATGATCCCAAATCGGAGCAGTTCAGAAGCAACCTGCGCTTCGATTGACATTTCAAAACATCGGGCCAAGGTCCAGGTCGAGACCAGAATTCACCCTCTTATGGGCAACCTCACCGAAAAACGCGTCTCCACTTTGGGCACGCTGTTCACCGAGACGTACCCGCCATGGGCCGAGACGATGTGCTTGACGATGCTAAGGCCGATTCCCGATCCGCGCTGCTTGCGGGTCTCGGCGGATGGAATTCGATAGAAGCGGTCGAAAATTCGCTTGATGTGCCCCGCCTCGATCCCCTTGCCGTGATCAAAGACGTCGAAGTAGACGTACCGCCCCCTTCTTGTCACCTCGACGCAGATGACGTCGGTGCCCTCGGCGTACTTGATGGCGTTGTCTATCAAGTTGCCCAGGGCCAAAATGAGGGCGTGGTCGTCGAGTATCATGTCGGGCAAGTCCTGCTCCCACCGACATTGGAATGTGGCGCCCGCCTGCTCGACCCGATGCTCATGGAGCTCCCGGACGCGCTCGATCACTTCCGCCGGTGCGTTCAGCTTGAAGTCGTAGGTGCTCTTCCCACCTTCGATTTTCGAAAGATTCAAGACGTTTTCGATGAGCGACGTCAACCGGTCGGTCTCCCGCAATATCACCTGGTGATAACGATCGGCCCGGCTCGGTTCTCTCACCTTACCGAGCGCCAGCAGCTCCGAGAACATGCGGATGAGCGACAAAGGGGTCTTGAGCTCGTGGGACACGTTGGCGATGAACTCGCTTTGCAGCCTGTTGAGGCGGCGCTCCCGCACCACGGCCAGGTAGAGCACCACGAGCCCCAAAGCGATGACGCCGAGGGCCAAGGGGATCAGCATCACCTGGGAAAACCGCTGCGCCTGAGCTTTCGATTCGAACATCGCCGCGAGTTTCGGCGCGAGCTGCAGCCGCCACTTGTAGAGCGCTGAAGGGAACCGCCGAGCGACGATGTACTCTCCGGCGCCGTCGATAATTTCGCCGAAAATCAACGTATTTCGGTCGTCGACCACATTCGCGACCCGTTTCTCTCCCACGTCAGCCAGGTGAGAGGCTAAAAGCTCGTTCACCACCGCGTCGGTGTCGAAGACGATGACCGAGACGTACTCCCGCCCCTCGAACTCGGTCGTGCGATACGTCAACAGCCTGTGTCTGAGATCCTCATCTATCTTGCGGTGCAGATGCTTGTATTGATCGAGGGACTCGAATTTCTCGAGCCTGGGGGCCACGGCGCGCTGCATCCACATCTCGAGTTCGACGGCTTTTTCGCCGGACGGGGCGTTGTGGAAAAATGCCGCCACGTCGCCGTAATCGTCGATGATGGCGGCGCACATGACCAATGGGCTCTGACCGGAAACGGAACGCCACTTGGGGCACGCCTGTTCGAGCTCCGCCGGGTCGATGATGGGCATGTAGAGGTTATCGATCGTGCTGATGATGTGCTCGATGCGCTCAATCTTTTCCCGCGCCACGAGCAGGGTGCTCTCGATGATGGATCTCTCGCCCCAACGACCGAAGCTGACGGCGGTCCCGAAGCTGATGCGCGCGAGGAACACGATCGCCACGACCACCAGGGGGAACAAGACAAAAATCGCGTTGCGCAAAAGAAAGGCCACAGCCGTTACCGCCTCTAAATTTCTCCGGAGCTCAAGCGTGTTATGACTCTCGCTTCGATGGCTTCATAGCGAAAAATGATAGGACAGCGGCGCGCTTTATGGCAAGTTGGCTTTGCTTTAGTCATTGTCAATTTCGCGCCTTCGGCGCTATGGACGAGGAACGTGCCGGATCCGACCACCGACATAGAAGCCGAGGAGATCGGCCCCACGCGAAGCCGACGCGGCCGCAGGATAATCGTCGGGTTGGCCGGCGCCGCAATCAGCGCCTTGGGCCTTTGGTACGTGCTGCGAGATCTTCATTTTCAAGAGTTCTTCGATTCCCTCAAACGCATCCAGGTCGTGCCCCTCATAGGTGCCATCGCGGTCTACTGGTGCGGGCTAGGGGTGGTCCGCTCGTTTCTCATCCACCACCTGCTCCGGCCGGTCGGCAAGGTCCCCATAGGCAAGGCGTACAAATACATTTCCATCGGTTTCTTGACGAACAATCTCTTGCCCTTGCGCATGGGGGAAGTGGTCCGCACGGGAGGGATCGCGCACGCCGCGGGCATCCCGTTTACTTCTGCGGTGGGTTCGCTTGCGGTCGAGCGGCTCCTGGACGTGGCCATGCTCGGACTCGTGACCCTCGCTGCCATACAGGTCGCCCCCTTGCCCGATGAAGTCCGCGTGACCGCCCTGGTCTCCGGCGCCGTATTCGCCTCGGTCTTCGCGTTCTTCATCATCGTGGGCCGCCGAACTCTCGCGGAACGCGAGGACGACGGCGCCGCGACCAAGTGGCGACTTTTCATCTGGAACAACCTGGTCCGCTTCACCGCCGGTCTGCGTGCCTTGGGAACCGCGCGAGGCGTGCTCGTCGCCATAGGCCTGGCCCTCCTGGTCTGGCTTCTCGCCCTGTCGACGATGTTGCTTCGGCTGGTGGCTTTCAATCTCCCCCCGAGTCTGCCCATGGTCCTGGTGGTCCTAGTGAGCGTGGGGTTCTCGGTCACCCTGCCCTCGACCCCGGGCTACCTGGGCGTTTACCACGCCGCGGTCATGTTCGCCCTCGAGCTTCTGGGCGTCGAGAGAACCACCGCCGCCACCTTTGCCATCTTCTGCCACTTGGTAGACGTGGTCCCCTCGAGCATCATCGGCGCCGTGAGCCTTACCCTCGAGGGCCTCAGCTGGTCGGATCTGCGGCGTAAAACACGAGTTGGGATTCACAAGATCGCGGATCCCGAGGGCAAAGAGCCGTAGAACCCTCGCCCTGGCCGCGGATCAAAAAAGACGTCTAGCGATATCCGAAATGATTGGGCTCTTCGACGTAGTGCTCGAGCAGGCCGGCCAGATCCTCTTCGACGAAGACGGCGCCCGACGCGATCTCGCGCAGAGCCGTCACCGCGGCTTTGTTCTTGCTCTTGACCCGGGGCTCAGCCCCTTTGAGGAGCTGGCGGGTCCGTTTCGCTGCGACCAGCACTAAGGCAAACCGACCCGGGATTTTTTCCAAGCAATCTTCGACGGTAACGCGCGCCATTCGAACCTCCTCGATGCATCCCCCCGTGGCAAAGCCGAAGGAAGATACGTCGTTTCCGGGGGGGAATCAAGGTTTGTCCGCCTTTTTTCCACATTCGTTTTCTTCGAAGACCAAAGCTGTGCTATCAATCGGCCCCGCGCTCCGGGAGGGGCGCCTCAGATTCGAGGTGAGAAATGCTCATTTTATCGCTGGATACTTCCACCCTGCAAAGCTGCGTCGGCTGGATCGAGCGCGAGGAAGGAGTCATCGTTCGCCAAGCGTCCTTGAGCGCGCCGGCCGGGCCCGGCCACGCCGAAACCCTCGTTAGCCGGATCGAGATGTGCCTCGAGCTCGGCGGCCACGCGATCCGCGACCTCGATCTGCTCGTTTTCGGGCGAGGACCGGGCACGTTTACCGGGCTTCGCATCGGCCTGAGCACCGTCAAGGGCATCTGCCTCGCAGAGGACATCCCCCTTGTGGGAGTCTCGTCCCTGGAGGCCCTCGCCCTGGGCACCTCGCCGCCCGGTCTGGTCGCCGCCATCGTCGATGCCCGGCGGGGCGAGCTTTTTTACGGGCTCTACCAAGTTGAAGCAAGAGACGAACTTCCCATGGCGCGCCCCGCCGCGCCCGAGCGCGTCGACAAAGCCTCCACCTGTCTCGAGATCCTCGCACGGGAGACCGCGGGGCAACCGCTGACCGTCATCGGAAGCGGCGTCTTTGCATACCGAACACAGCTCACCCGCCATCTGGGTGACAGGGCGCGCATCGGCAGCGCCCAAGAGCACTGGATTCACCCCGTGGCGCTCGCCGCCGCCGGCCTGAGCGCCTACGACGAGAGCGGTGGCGACGATTTAGACAGCGTCCAGCCTGTCTATCTGCGAGAGCCTGACGCCAAGCTCCCCAAGCCGCGCCCGCTCTAGCGCCTTTTCGGGCGTCCCCATCCCAGCGGGGTCGCTTCACGCCCCCTTAGTGCTAAATTTCTACGAATGGAAAAACAACTGAGCAGGAGAAAAAAAACGGGATGAAAACCTTAAAAGTCACAACGGGGCTTTTGACCATGACGGCGCTTTTTTCAATCGGTTGCTCGTCAAAAACCCAGCAGCCGCCTCCCGGGGAGACCGGTGAATACGCCCAACCCCAGCCCGCGGCGCAGCCTCAACCGCAGCAGCCGGGCCAGGGAAACCCTCTGGGGCAGATGCTCGGCGCGCTGGGCGCCATGGGGCAAGCCGCTCAGGGCCAGCAGCAGCAAGCTCCCGTGCAGACGGTCCCTTGGCAAAACTTGGCCCAGGCCTTGCCCGTCAGCGCTCCGGGCTGGACCGCAGCCAACCAGGCGACCGGCGAATCCGTACAGGCCATGGGCATCATGGTCTCACAAACGAAGACGTCTTTGTCGCAGGGGAGCATGCGCGCCGAGGTCGAGATCATCGACACCTCCATGAACCCGCTGGTGGCCATGCCTTTCAACATGGCCCGCACCATGAAGATCGACTCGAGCGAGGAGCGCATGGGCCCCATCAACTTTGGGACCTATCCGGGGACGCAGCGATTTGACAAAAAATCCGGTTCTGCCGAGGTCATGGCCATGGTCAACAACAGAATCATGATCACGGTCAAGGTCAGCGGCGCGACGAGCGAAGCTGCGGCGGTGGGTCTTGCCCAATACGTCAACTTCAACCACCTCTCGGCGCTTACGGGGACCTGATGCGGGCGGTGGTGCAGCGCGTGGATCGGGCCGAAGTTTACGTGGACTCTCTCGTCGTGGGCTCTATC
>JAABTR010000346.1 GCA_011389755.1 Deltaproteobacteria bacterium
GTGTTGGGCGCCGCCTCTCCTGCCGACGAAACGGTGTCCGTTGCGGCCGCGAAGCACAGCTTCGCAGCCTTTGGCACGTCCAGATAGTACGAGAGCGTCGTGGGCGCCGGCAGCAAGAGCGCATCCCTCTCGGTTTCACCGGCGGCAAACCGCCCGCGCAACCCGGGCAGGTAAGGCGGTGCGAATTTCTCACCCGCCTGGGCATCCACCCCCTCGGGAATGACACGAACGTAATCGACCCCAAAGGACGCCGGAGAATCACCCACCTTTTTGTCCGCTGTCTTGAAGATGAACTTCAGGTAGTTCTCACCTTCCACCACCGTCTCCGCGGGTGCCTCCACCCGGTGCTCTTCCCAATCGGACCCCTTGAACGACACCCGGCGCAGGGGCTTATCGTTGAGGTACACTGAAAAGTAGTCGGTTCCGCCCTTTTTGACCCGGAAGACAAATGAGAGGGGTGTGACCTTTTCGACTGAAAAGTAAATTCGCCCCGGAGATTCCGTGGCCCAGGTAAAGGAGACTCCGTTCATATCGGTGTCTCCACCAAAACCGCTCATCCAGCCGCCCAGTGTGTACTTGTAACGCGCAGCCGTCCCAAAATCGACGAACTGCCCAAAATGATCCAAGTCAGCCAAGTGCAGGGCGTCGGGCAACTCGAGCACGCTGCGCGTATCGGCCCAGATGGTCCCTTTTGCGGCCTTGTCTTTTTGAGCCGCTCGAGCGACGTCCTTTTTCTCGCCTCCGCAGCCCAGAGGCAGCGCGGCGCCGACCACGAGCCCGGAGCCTGCCATGAGAAACTCCCGCCTCGAGACGCAGTGGTGGTATGGTTCTTCGGCCGAGCCGGCCCTGAGCGCCGTGCTCTTGTCAAAAATTCTACTCATCGTGACGTACTCCCGTCTCGTTTAGTGCTCTTTTCTCAGTCACCACAGATAACAAATCGAGCCTTCGGAGAAAAGAAAGCGCGGAAACCGGTCCTTTTATTCCGGACGGGCGCCCGAATTTTGCCTCTGGCAATAGATGTGCAGGACCTGAATCGCAGCCGGGGTCACCCCCGGGATGCGCGAGGCCTGCCCCAAGTTGGCCGGCCGGCACCGGTGGAGTTTTTCGACGATCTCCCCGCGCAGCCCCGGAATGTTCTTCAGATCGAGACCTTCGGGGATCTTCACTCCGTCCGCGTCGCGCAGCTTCTCGGCGTGGTTCATCTGGCGCTCGAGGTAATGCTCGTACTTGACATCCACCTCCACCCGAGCCGCCTCGTCTCGGCTCAGATCATCGATAAAGGGCGCAAAAGGCGCCAGGTCGCGGAGGCGAACCCCGGCGCGGGCCAGCATCTCTATCAGGCTCAAGGGTTTTGGAATGGGCGGCAACCCGAGCTCGGCCAGGCGCCTGTTCGTCGTCTGGGACGGCGTCAGCCCGATGGCCCGAAGCCCCTCGAGCGCCTCGCGCACCCGGCGGACCTTTTCCCGAACTCGCAACGCGCCAGCCGGGGGCAAGAGCCCCGTGCGCAAGCCGACCTCCAAGAGCCGCTCGTCCGCGTTGTCCTCGCGCAGCATCAGGCGGTACTCTGCCCGGGAGGTGAACATCCGATAGGGCTCGTCCACTCCCAGCGACGTCAGATCGTCAATCATAACGCCCGCGTAAGCGCGGTCCCGCGGCAAGACCACCGGCTCTTCGGTCCGCGTCCACAAGGCCGCGTTGGCACCGGCTAAAAGCCCCAAGGCCGCAGCTTCTTCATAACCCGAGGTTCCGAGGATCTGCCCGGCCAAGTACAGACCTTCGAACCCGTCCACGTGAAGATCCGGCGCCAGAGCCCTTGGTTGGACCGCGTCGTACTCCACCGCGTAGCCGTAGCGGACGATGCGGGCTCTTTCGAGCCCCTCGATGGTGCTGACCATCTTTTCCTGAACGTCGGCGGGCAAGCTCGTGGGGATCCCCGAAGGGTAGATGGTGCGACCGTCTGCGTCCTCAGGCTCCAAAAAGATTTGGTGCCGCGGTTTGTCCGCGAACCGGTCAACCTTGGCCTCGAAGGACGGACAGTAGCGCGGGCCGATCCCGGTGATCGCCCCGCTGTACATGGCCGACTTCCCCAAGTTTTCGCGAACGACCCGGTGGGTCCGTTCGTTGGTGTAGGTCAGATGGCACTGTCTTTGCGCCAAGAGCACCGCCTCGGTGTCGGGATCGAAGAACGGCTCGGGCTGATCGCCCGGCTGGGCCTCCAGGCTCTTCGTGTCAATGGTGGCGCCGTCGAGCCTGGGGCACGTGCCGGTCTTGAGCCGGATGAGCGGCAGCCCCGCCCGCTCGAGAGCCTCGGCGAGCCTCACCGACGGTTCGGCCCCGCGCCTGCCTCCGGGCTCGCGCTGGTCGCCGATAAAGAGCATCCCCCGCAGGAAGGTCCCCGCGGTGACCACCACCGCCCGCGCGCTTACGACGCGGCCGCATGCGAGCGCCACCGCCCGCATGCGTTTTTTTCCGCCGATGTTCTCGAATTCCAGCCCGACCGCGCGGCCTTCGATGAGGGTCCCCCCGAGGCCGCGAAGCTCCTCGAGCATGACGCGAGAATACTGGGCCGCGTCGGTCTGAACTCGCGTGGCACGAACAGCGGGGCCTTTTCGGCTGTTGAGGGTGCGAAACTGCAAGCCGGTTCGATCGGTGACCTTGCCCATGAGCCCGCCCAAGGCGACGACCTCACGAACCAGGTGCCCCTTTCCAGGCCCCCCCACCGCCGGGTTGCACGGCTGGCAGGCGACCTGAGCCAGGCTCGGGGTCAACAAAGCGGCACGAACACCGATCCGGTCGGCCGCGGCGTAGGCTTCACAGCCGGCGTGCCCCCCGCCGATCACCAAGACGTCAAAAATCGTATCCATCGAACTCATCACTATCCCACCCGCAAGGGCCGATCGAGGCTTGTCGGCGCAAAAACCCGGCGCCGCCTCGGCGCCTGCGCGTTTACCAGACTTTGACAAAAGTATCAATATGTTATAAAAGAATCAAAACATCGAGGGAACTTAGATGAGACATTGGGACCCGAAATTATATGAGCAGCTTCTCGGATTGCAGGTTGTCGATATGGACATCCGCGCCCTTTACGAAGAAATCGACGAGCTCGTTCGCAAGTCGAAAGAGGAAGATCCCAAGCTGGTGCAGCTCAGGCTCGACATCGAGAATATCGACGAGCGCATCGACGGGGCCCGCGCTCAACACCTCATGTATCGGGGGACGCTCGAAGACATCCGCTCCGCCATCTCCGGCCTCTCGACCACCAAGTCCGGAAACGTCAAGCCGCGCACCCGCTCCTCGACCGAGGCCCTGCGCATCGAGGAAGAGAAGCTGGGGACGCTCGTCTACGAGACCGAACGCCAGATCAAACAGCTCGAGCGGGATCGCGAGGACATCGTACGGGAGATGGAAGGTCGGGCCTCGGAGGTCGACTCTTCGCAGCAGGAGCCCGAGGCGGAGATACGCAAGCTGCAAAACCGCATCAAAAAGCTCGAAGCCCAACGGGAAAAGGACACCGAAGGGCTGCCAGCAATATTGCTGCGCAGGTACGATCGCCTGCGTGGCTCCCGCTCGGGTGTGGGGCTGACGACCTTGGACAACGGGATCTGCAGCGTCTGTCGCATGGAGATGCCAACGAGCATCGGGGCCAGATTGCTGCAAGGCGAGTGGATTGAGTCCTGCCCGGCCTGCGGCAGGATGGTCGCCAAGGTCACCTTCGATCCGCAGCCCGAGGCCAACACAGGTGCGCGGACCAGCGCTGCGCGAAAAAAAGCCGCCACCGCCGCCGTCAAAAAGGCGAAGGCCAAAAGAGACGCCAAAAAAGCAGCGGCAGCGAAGAAGCCCACCGAAAAGAAGGCCGCAGATAAAGACGCGTCAGAAATGAAAGTCGCCGCGAAGAAGACAGCGGCAAAGAAGCCAGCCGCGAAGAAGACAGCGGCAAAGAAGCCAGCCGCTAAGAAAACCACGGCAAAAAAAGCCGCTGCAAAAAAGAAAACGACGGTAAAGAAGCCAGCCGCTAAGAAAACCGCCGCTAAGAAGCCGGCCGCTAAGAAAACCGCCGCTAAAAAGCCAGCCGCTAAGAAAACCACGGCAAAAAAAGCCGTCACAAAGCCGCCTGCTAAAAATGGCGGAGAAAAAAAGGCAGCCGCAAAAAAGGCGACGCGGCAAAAGAGCCGGGCTTCTAAGAAGTCGGCGTCGTCGACTGCTACCAAGCCGGCGCTGTCCGAAAACGCTTAACCCTCGGCGCTTCGCCCAATCCTCTTTAAAAAATTGACGTCGCCGCCGCCGCGCGCAATACCCTCCCAAGACGGACAAGGCTCATGAACTCAAACGAAGAATACAGCCGAAGGCGTTTTTTGATGCACCTAGGGGCTGCGTCTCTTGCGACCACCGCCGCCGGGGGCGGATTCGTCGCCCTGCGCTCGAGCCGAATCTTCGAGCCCGAGACCGAAAAGCGGGCGCGGTTCACCCGGGACTATGGCCAGGGCCTCGAACGCCCAAAAGGGGTGTTTGGTGTGGGAGCAGGTGGCCCCGAAGAGGCGACCCGGGCCGCGATCGAAGCCGTCGGAGGCATGAAGAGCTACGTCAGGCCCGGCGAGACGGTCGCCATCAAGCCGAACATCGGCTGGGACAGGGCTCCTATCCACGCTGCCAACACCAACCCCATCGTGGTCTCCACCCTCGTCACGCTGTGTCTCGAGGCGGGCGCCGCGCGGGTCATCGTGACCGACAACAGCTGCAACGAGGCACGGCGATCCTTTACCCGCTCGGGCATCTGGAAAGCCGCCTCCGAAGCCGGTGCCGAGGTCATCCTCCCGGCGCCCCACCGCTTTCGGCCCTACGATCTCGGGGGCCGGATCCTCCACCGGATGCCCATCTTTACGACTGCCGTCAACGCGGACCGGTTCATCAACGTGCCCATCGCCAAGCACCACGGGCTGTCTGGGATGACCGGAGCCATGAAAAACCTCTACGGCCTGCTCGGAGGCCGGCGCAACCGCCTCCACCAGTCCATCGACGCGTCGATCGCCGACCTGGCGGATTTTCTGCGGGCAACCTTGACTGTCTTGGACGCCACGCGCGTCCTGCTCAGAAACGGCCCCCAAGGCGGCGACATCGCCGACACGCAGGTCATCGGCAAGGTCGTCGCCTCCGTGGATCCGGTGGCGGTGGACGCCTACGCGGCGGGTCTCCTCGGTCTGACTCCCGAAGATCTCCCTTTCCTCGACCTGGCGGCCCGCAGGGGGCTGGGCCATATCAATTGGCAATCGATGGACGTGCGGGGGAGCTGAAATGTCAGGTTCAAAAAAAAGGCGCCCCAAAAGCGGCAGCGGCTATCGCACGTGGCGCATGGCGCGGCGCGTCTCGCAGATCTTTTTCCTGCTCGTGTTCTTGATTCTCATCGGCTTGACCGCGGCAGCCACGGGCAAGGCGCTCGACGCGCAGACCTCCGTCGAGGTGTCTTATCCGGTGGAGCTCTTCCTCAACCTCGATCCGTTGGCAGCGCTCACCGTTCTTTTGAGCACGGGGGAGCTGCCCGGCCTCATGTTTTTGTCGGCCATCGTTCTCATCAGCGCCTTTTTCTTTGGGCGATTCTTCTGCGGCTGGGTCTGCCCCTTGGGCACCTTGAACCACGCCATCGGGGAGACCAAGCCCTCCATCCGGGGCAAGCGCCGCATCGCGATGAACGCGACGCGCCCAGCTCAGAAGATCAAGTTCTTAATCCTGACCGGGGTCCTCATCGCCGCCCTGTTCGGGTCGGCGATATCCGGTCTTTTGGACCCCATCGCCATCGTCACAAAGGGTGTCGCCCAAACCGTGCTGCCGGTTTTTCAATGGATTGTGGGCGAGACGCTCGACAGCGCGTATCTGTCCGGCTCTCCCGCTCTCCAGCACGGTGCCGACGCGGTCTACGACTCGGTGGGGGGCATCCTGCTCTACCAAAACGGGATCATCGTGGCCGGCGGATTGCTCGTCACCGCCATTTTCGTTCTCATACTGGCGGCGAACCGCAAGATGACCCGGCTGTGGTGCCGCTGGCTCTGCCCGTTGGGCGCCTTGCTCGGCGCGTCGGGGCGCCTGGGCGCTTTGACCTTGCGCAAAGATCACGGCAAATGCGTCCAGTGCGGCAAGTGCCAGCTCCACTGCTCTCAAGCCGCCTCCCCAAGGCCCGGGGATCGCTGGCAGCGCGCCGAATGCGACCTGTGCATGAACTGCGTGGCCGACTGCCCCAAAGGAGCGCTTCGCTTTTCCAAGAGCGGATTCATGACCGACGAGCAGAGCGGCCCCGACATTCAAAGACGCAGACTCATCGCCTCTGCCGCCACCGGTGCCGCCCTGGTCCCCGTGCTGCGCACCGGTTTCGCGGGCTCGGTCGAAGGTCGCCCCGACCCGGACCGCATTCGACCGCCGGGAGCCTGGAACGAGAAGGAGTTTTTGTCCCGCTGCATCCGGTGCGGACAGTGCATGAAGATATGCCCCAACAATGCCCTGCACCCCGCCTTCTTCGAGGCGGGCCTCGAGGGGCTCTGGACCCCCGTGATGGTGGCGCGAATCGGCTACTGCGAGCCCACCTGCACTCTTTGCACCCAGGTGTGCCCCACGGGGGCTCTTCGCGAGGTCACCACCGCGCAGAAGACCGGCGACGACAAAGAGCACACCGTCCGGCTCGGGACCGCCTTCATCAACCGCGGGCGCTGCCTGCCCTGGGCCATGGGGACCCCGTGCATTGTGTGCGAGGAGTTTTGTCCCACGAGCCCGAAAGCTATCTGGTTCGAAAAAGTCGAAACGAACGTGCGGGGAAAAAAGGTAGTTCTCAAAAGGCCCCACGTCGACCCCGCGGTCTGCACCGGCTGCGGCGCCTGCGAATTCGTCTGCCCCGTCAACGATAAGGCCGCCATCCGCGTCAGCTGCGTCGGCGAGTCCCGAGAGCCGTCCAACGCCCTATTACTCAGCCGGCCCAAAACCAGCCGCCCCGGCTAGCCACGTCAACGTTTCATTCGTTTTTTCTCACAAACGAAAAGAGCCCTCGGAATCTCTTCCGAAGGCTCTTTGGAGCGGGAGACGGGATTTGAACCCGCGACGTCAACCTTGGCAAGGTTGCACTCTACCACTGAGTTACTCCCGCGTCGGGCGACAGTGTTTCTACTTGTCCTCGCTTTGTGTGTCAACACCTTGAATGCTTTTTTTTACGCGAAGAACGCAAAGCCCCTCTTTCGAAGAGGGCTTTTCTAGAAAAAAGCCGAAGGCTCGTTGGACCGCATGGTCTTGGGCGTCTCCCTCGCGGCGTCGGTGGTGGGCGCTCCCGACTCGTCCGGAGGCAGCGTTATGGCGGCGGTGCCCTCAATTCCTAGGGCTTGTGCCTCCATATTCGCCTCGGCCTGTGCCAGCGCGAGCTTTATCACCTGGGTCCTTACGCGATCGCGGCGCACGAACATGCGGACGTTGTTGACCGCCTTGTCAAAGTGCAGCGCGTTGTCGTGACACAGGCCGAGCAGGTAGTGCACCTCGGGGTGCTCATCGAGGTAGGCGTCGTGATCGCTGACGATCCGCGACAACGAGTCGATGGCTTCTTCACACGCCGTGGAATCGTCGGGGACGGCATTTAGAAAGTACAGATACCCCCTCGTGAGCAGCATCTGCGGACCGGCCTTGTCGATGATGTGCGTGGGGATCTCTTCGAAGGTCTCGATCGCGTCGCGAAAAGCCCCGGCCCCCATCGACAGGTTGACCTTGCCCAAGGCCCGCCGGAGCAGGTCGATGTCGCCTTGAGCCATCTCCTGCGACAAGGCCGGCTCCTCGATAATGGGGGCAGGAGGCGACTCATCCCCTCGCAACAGACGCACCACGCGCTGCGCCGCGCGCACCGAAGCGTCATCGCCGAGTCCCTCTTCGCGCGCCCGCGCGAGCATCGCCGCGGCCTCACCTTTTCGTCCGTTGGCCAGCAGAGACACCGCCACCTGGGCGGCGTTTTGGGCTCTTCGAACGCCTCGCCCCAGTCCCTCTACTTTCTCCGAGAGGCGGCCGTAAGGCCAGCTGCTCGAGTAGATGGTGGAGAGGTACCCCGCGAATCGGCTGTAGCTGATGAGATCCTCAGGCGCGGCGAACTCGATGATCGCGTTGTCGTCGGTGTTGATGGGGAGCCCCTTAGCCGCTTCGCGCAGCGGCCCGTTGGTGTAGTGCCACAGCTCCTGGCTGTCCACGATGAGGATCCGCGCGACCACATCTGCCGCATCGAGGACAAAGGCCCTCTCGAGCTCGGACCGAACGCGAAGGTCCTGCATCACTTCTTGAATGTGCTCTAGATCGAGCTTTATGGGCTCGAACGACCCGAGCAAGATCGTGTCCGAAGACAGATCCTCGGCCGAGAAGAGGACCACGTGGGGAAAGACGCTGGCAAAGGTTCTGAAGATCGTCTTGATGTTTCGCGGCGACAGCTCGTAGAGCTGTACCCACTGTCCGTAGATGCCCCCGGGCGCCAAGGACGCGGTGGCCGACTCGAAATTGTCCCTTGTAAACATGTTCGAGACCCCGGTGATCCACGGGTTCGAGGGCTCAGAGATGATCACGTCGTATTTCTTTGGCGTCGAGGCCAAGAAATTTCGCCCGTCGTTGTTGTGGATGGTGAGCCGGTCGTCGATGACGAAGGTCTCGGGGTCGCGCCACTCGAACAGCGGGTTCGGCGCCCCGGTTTCTGGGTCGACCGGGTTGCGGTAGAGGAGCCTGTTGACCGCGTATTCGGGATCCACCGGCTCGCCTTCGGTGCGCCCGAAGATCCTCGAGGCCTCCACCACGGCGTTCTCGAGCTCCACCACGTCCACGTGCTCCACCGGGAACTGCAGCGCCGAACCCACGGTAACCCCCGAACCGAAACCCACGATGGCCACATCGAGGCCCTGCGGCCCCTTGGGATGCAGGAGCAGGGGGTAGGCCGCGACCATGATCTGGGTGGGCATGTCATCTCCGTTGGAGGCGTCGACTTTGCCGTTGTTTTTCAACGCGAAGTGACGCCCCCACATCTCCACGGAGACGGTGGTGCTCACGCCGTCGTAGTAGTAACGGACGTCCGGGTCGCCCCAGGACTCTTCGTCGAGGGCGCTCTTCATGAGCGAGAGCCGAAAGACCCCGATGGTCATCGCCGCCGGGTCCCACGAAGGCGCCAGCCACACGAAGGCGACGCAGGCCGCCGTCACCGCGGCCGCGACCGCGCCTCGGGCGAGCTTCTTCCCCCCTGACAGAGCCAGCAAAAAAGCTCCCATCGCGGCGTAAAGCCCCACCGACAAAAAGAACGTGATCTGCATCCCCGCCCCCCCGAACATCCGGGAAAAGACGGGAACGAAAACAAAGGCGGACAGAAACGATCCGCAGATGGCTCCCAAGGTGTTCAGCGCGTAGATCCGCCCCACGTCGCGACCCACCCGCTCGAGCCCCGTAGTCACAATGCGAATCGTCAACGGAAAGGTCGCCCCCATGAAGAACGTGGCCGGGAGCACCGCCAAGGCCGCCACCGCGAACATGAGGAACTGAACGATCCCCACGTGCTCCTGGTAGGTGGCGGCGTTGGCCATGACCAAGCGAGCAAAGGTGTGAGGCAGATCATCCATGTAGAGGTAGTTGAGCATCGTGGCGGCGGCGATACACACCTCCACCATCCCCAACGCCCAAACGGGATTTGCGATGCGCCTGGACAGGCGGCTGAACACCGCCGCGCCCCCGGCAAGGCCCACCAAAAACGCGATGAGCACCAGAGAAAACGAGTAGACCGAGGCTCCGATGACCATGGCCATGGCCCGG
>JAABTR010000347.1 GCA_011389755.1 Deltaproteobacteria bacterium
TCTTTTCTTCAAGGCCTCCTGGTCATCTTCGGCCTCGTTCTTTTCTCCGTCTTTGGGCTTTTTCTCCTCTTCGTCCCCGCCTCGCTTGGTGTCATCTTCGCCCTCGGCGGACTTTTGCTGTTTCTCCTGCAGAGCGCTGTCGATGGCGACGGATATATCCTCCAACAGCCCGTTCTTGGCTCCCGGAGGCTTGTCTCCATCGGTTTCGGTCTTCCCATCTCTATCGGCGGTGTTTTTCTCGCCCTCGGTGGACGACTTCTCGCCGTGCTTTGCCAATTCAAACCTGGCGGTATCCTCGTCGTCGCGCCTGGCGCTTGAGTCTTTTTGTTCTGAGCTCTCTATCGAGACCCTGGCCGTGTTGTCTTCCCGGTTTGTCTTTGAGTCGCCGCCGAGCAGTGCCTTCATCTCCGGAATAGAGGCGATCACCGTCGCCATCTCGTGAGGATCCGAGTCCTCTTCGTCCCAATCCGACTCCGAGGGCATCCCCTGGTGGGGCGAAGGCGGCGTGGTGGAGCGTTCGGAGCGACTGCCTTTGGACTCCTCGGAGGCCTGCACTTGGTCGATCTCAACGGTCTGTCGCCCTTCACCATCTTCGTCAGTCTCATCCACCGGCGAGCGCGGCGCCTGAGAGCCCGAAGGCGCGACCGAAGGCGTGCCGAGCAGGGTCTTGTTGGCGTTCTTCTTAGGAACCGTCCGGGGTCGCACCGGCGCGATGGGACTCGGCGCCTTGGAAGGCGGTCCCACGACCGGCACGATAGAGGGAGGCAGCGCCCTGTCCCCTCCGCTGCCCTCCACCTTACTGCTGATGACCGCGTCCAGATTCGCCCTCGAGGTCTCGTCGAGCTTGATGAACTTGATGCCCATCCCGGCCGGAGCCCCTTCAGTCGATTCCTCACGCCGCCAGACCACCCGGCCGACCCCTTGAACCAGAGACTGCCCGTCAGCCAGCCTGAGATCGAACTTGATGAGGGTCCCGACAGGCATGGGAGCGGACATCTTGACGAACATCCCACCTCGACTTACGTCGGCGGAGTTCTGCTCGATAAAGTCGCTTAATGTGGCGCTTTTAAACCTGATCTTCAAGGATATCGCTTGCCGTTGATCCTGACGACCGTCACTGGTCATTCTCTCCTCCCGAGGGGCACTGGCTTACAAAGCATCCGCATTTTTGAGGTCAGGGCGCGTCCATTGTCGGAACCACCGACACGCCGAGCTCATTTCTTTTCCATGCTCAGAGTGTACTTTACTTTGGTCTTCTTGTCGTCATTGAGAGTCGCACGACCGGCTCCGGAGAAAGTCCCCGCGCCTTTGCGTATCATCCGGGTCTTGACGCGGAACTCGTTGCCTGGAAACTTGTAGCCTCCGACCATGAAAAACCCGGTCGCTTTCGGGTCCTGAATCGTCCCCTGCAAGCTCGCGACACTCTGGGACGACGGACCGAGCTTGACGGTCCCATCGCTGGCCCGGTAAATGCGACATCCGAAGCTCGGCAGTTTCATGCCCAGCGGCAGCTTCAGTCCTTTGAGATCCATGTTGCACGCGTAGTTGCCGAGCAGCTCGTCCCCCGACGTTTCGGGCCCCTTGATCTCTTTGTCGACATTCGCTCCGCCGCCGCCGCCAGAGGTGCTCCGAGAGCTCTTTGCGCCTGGTTGCTGTACCGGCTCCGCCGCCGTCAGGGGCACGAGAGGCGTGGGCGGTGGAGGCGCGGGCTGCGCCACCGCGGGCTGAACCGGCGCAGGCGGCTGAACCGGCATGGGCTGCGGCATCGGCTGCGGCTGTGGTTCGTTACAGCCCGCTGCCAACCCAACTGTTAATACGCACAACGCCAACGCACGAATAAAACGCTTTGACACGGTCAACCTCCTCATTTCTTTAACTCCGTGACAGTATACTCGGATTTTGCCGAGTACGCCGCAAAAACCACCTGACGCGTCTTCAGTTCCAGTAACCTCCTCCCGAGGGAGGGCCCTTGCGTTTTTGTCCTTCGATGACCTTGAGCTTGCGCCGAAGCCACCAGTAACGCAATCGGCGCAGCGCCTTGCTCGGCCTCCAAAACCCCGTCACCAGCAAAGCGCCGACCGCCATGCCTCCCAGGTGAGCCGCGTGGCTCACGCCCCTGGCGCGGGTCAGAAAATCGAGCAGAGCGTAACCTATCGGGATGAGCGCGAAATATTTTCCCTTCATGGGAAAGACGCCGAAAATGTAAATCAAGCGGTTGGGAAAGGCGAGGGCCCAAGCGACAACGAGCCCATAGATCGCGCCCGACGCCCCCACCACCGGAATGGAGGGAGCAAAGATCAGCCCCGTTATGAGCACGATGATCCCAGCGCCGAGGCCGCACAGGAGATAAAAGCGCAAAAACGGGCGCGATCCCCACGCCTGCTCCAGGCTCCCGCCGAACATCCACAAAAAAAGCGAGTTGAAGACGATGTGGAGGGGATCTCTCGTCGAGTGCAGCCACATGTAGGTGAGCGGCTGCCAAAACTCGAACCCGGGATAGACCCGCTCGGGCACCAATCCCAAATGCTCAATGATACCGCCGACTTTTAGCCAAACGTCCAGGATGACAACAACGAGCCAGACAGCTGCGTTGACAATGAGAATCCGTTTGACGACTGGGGTCATCGGCCAACCCAGTGACACTCTTGTCTGCATGATGAGGACGACCTTATCAGACCCGAACCCGGGTCTCAATCAGCGACTGCATTCCTCAGGGGCACTCCCAGACACTCCATCGCTTTTTGTGCTGTTCGAAGTCGGGATCTTTTTGGGCGAGCTCCAACGCTTTGTTGAACCCTTCGAGGTTGGAGAAGTTTCCCCGAGCCAAGACGCCGGCCTGGGTCCACGACCTCGGCCCGGCAGCGTTGCCTGCCGAGCTGTCATCATCTGTCGAGGCGCGTTTGGCTTTTTCCAAACACTCGAGGCGCGCCGCCGTCTTAGCGACTCTCTGCGGGTCGTATTGCCCGGTCCTCAGCTCGCGCGCGCTCTCCTTGTACGTCGGCATGGCCGGATCCAGCTCCTGGGCTTTTTCAAAAAAGCTCATCGCGTCCTCGGCATCCTGCTCGTACAGCGCTTTGACCGCCAAGAGTCCTTTGGCTTCTGCCCGAACTCTGTCGTCTCGCGTGACCTTTGCTGCCTGCTCAGCCAGCTGCGCTGCCCGCTCGAATTGCTCCGAAGCCAAAAGCGCCCGAGCCTCCCAGATCAGGGCGATCCCCATCTGCGAAATAACCTTCTGGGCATTTCTGAAGTATTCCACCGCCTGGCGGTACGCCCTGCTCTCACTCGCAGCCCGCCCCTTATTGAACCAGCCGGTGGCCTCGCGGCGACGCCTCTCGTCGTCTGCGAGGAACTGTGTCGCGGGCTCCGAGATGAGCTTTAGCTGTTGAAAGACGCGGCCATAGTCGTCGCGCCTCTCACGAAGCGAGAGCTCCAAATCTCTTTGTTGCCACGTGGAAAAAGAGCTGTCCTGATCGTTTATCTGCACCGATGGATCGCCCAGCGTCTCTATGAATTTTTCGGTTGAGAGTCTGCCCTTGGCAAACTGTTCGTAGTCCAGTCTTATCTCGAACAGCTTGTCTTGAAAAAAGTACAGCTCCATGCGGGGGCCGTGGCGGTTGGGCTCTTTCTCGGGGTACACCTCGATGATTCGCGCGCCCGGAAGCAGATCGTACCCTGTCGGACCGAAGGTGAAGACACCGCCCATGAGCTCCAGCATTTTTTTTGGACTCGACGACCAGAGGTCGCACAGGCTCTCTCCTCCCGCCTTTTCGACCGCCGCCGCCAGGTTGGACCGCCACGGAAACGGCGGCAACGCCTCGAAAGAAGAGCACTGCCCGAAACGAATCTCTTTTCCGGCGTCGCCCCGGCTCTTCGAGTCGCGTTTCGCCTCGGCTTTTTGGACCAAAGCCTCAGACTCGGGCGGGCTGCCTCCAGATGATGCGGCCGCCAAGATCGCCGACCCAACAATCAGCACCACCGCGGCGAAGACCACGTGCCAGAGCGCGACACGCCTTGCAAATCGCGTCACTGCCGGCGGCAGGGAGCTTTTCTCGAGCCGCTGCAAGAACACATCGGAAAACACAACCCGCTGTCCAGCTCCCGCGAACTGACCGAGCAGCCGCCGCAAAAGCCCGATCCATCGCAAGGATCTTTCCTTTCGCCGCTGCGCGGTCGACAGTTCTTCATCGCTGAAGAGGAGGTCCTGCGTAGATTCGGTGACCACCCGCTGGGTTTTTTCCGGAAGGATATCCGCCACAGAGGGAGGAACGTCGTCTTGACTGGCGAAGCTAAGGGGAGTCGCCTCGCTCGATGCCGGCTTTTCGGTGCCGCCGTTCGAAGAGCCCTTTGAAGCGCCGTCATCTTCTGGTGGGATGGCCTCGTCCTTGCGGCGGCGCTTGCGCGCTGCGATCCCTTTGTCCACGAAGACATAAGAGCCCGGACGACTCGCGTCGTTTGACGCGGGGACCGTAGAGGACATCTCGGTCAACCCCGAGCCGGAACCCGCTTCTTTTTCATCCACGGAGCCTTTTCGCTCTTTGGATCCATTCTTCTCATGGGGGTTCCAGACCGGGATCTGTCCGCTCACCTTGCCGATGGGGATCTTGTCGCCCGACTCGTTTTTTCCCGCGTCCCCGTCTGCGACCAGGCTGTGACCGCAGCTTCCGCAGCGCTGCGAGCTGATAGGAACCTGGTTTTGGCAAGCTGGGCAGACCTTGGACTGGCTCATTTGACTCCTTCTCGCGCCTGCGACCGGCCTTTTCAATCCCTCATCAAGACGCCGCGCCCACCTCCTCGTGCTTTCCCCGGCGGGGCAACATCTGCAGCAGCATCAGCCCGATGCCGACGACGATCGCTGCGTCGGCGATGTTAAACGTCGGCCACTGCATCTCCTCGCCATCGATCACGACGTACCACCGGATGAAGTCAATGACATACCGATAGACCAAGCGATCGATGAGGTTGCCCACCGCTCCGCCCAGAACGAACGGAAGCGCGTAAAGCATCAGCCGCTGATTTGCCGGCGTCTTTGTGTAAAGATACGGGATAAACGCGACCGCCAAAATCGAAACCACCAAGAAAAACGGAAAACGGAATGATTCCGGCACTTGCCCCATCAATCCGAAGGCGCTCGCGCAGTTCTCGACGTAGCGCAGATCAAAAAAGCCGTCGATGACCGCAACGTTGTCCCGGTACCTCCGAATGAACCGCTCTCGCTCCATCACCTCCTGGATGCTGCCGCAGGCCGGATACTCATCCGTTTTCTCGTGGAACGCGTCCTCGAGCAGCTCGTGGTGCGCCATCTGTTTGGTCACCTGGTCCAGCGCCACCGTCGCCACCAGGATGACGATGAGGCTAATCAGGGGCTTTTTCTGATTTTTGCTCACGGTGCCTCCACCTGGAGCTCACCTCTTTCGACGAGCAGCTCCACAACCTCGGCGCAACGGGCGCACAGTTCGGGATACGTTTTCGACTCTCCAACGCCATGTCCGTGTCGCCAACAGCGCGGACATTTCCCGGCCTCGGTGCGGCCGGCCTTCACGGCGACGTCTCCTTCTCCCTTTTCGACGAAAAGCTCCGAAACCAAGCAAAGGTCTGCCAGGTTGTCGGCACCGGTCTCTTCGAGGAGCTCGTAGATCTTCCCCGACGCCGTAACGACCACTGAGGCTTCCAGAGAGTTTCCGATGGCCCCGTCTCGGCGCAGCGCCTCGAGCTCCTTGGTGATCTGCCGGCGCACGTCCCTAAGCACGCTCCACCGCTCCAGCAGCTGCTCGTCCTGCCACGCCGCATCGATCTTCGGAAATCCGGTCAAGAAGACCGACTCGGGGCGGTTCGAACCGGGCATGTAATGCCACGCTTCGTCCGCCGTGAAGCTGAGCACCGGGCTGAGCACCTGCAGCATCCCCTCGAGCACCGTGTGAAGCACTGTCTGGGCGCTGCGGCGCGACCGCCCGTCCGGAGCATCGCAGTACAGTCGATCCTTGACGATATCGGCGTAAAACGACGACAAATCGGCGGTCACGAGCTCCATCGTCTGATGAAAAACGTGGTGAAAATCATACTCTTCGTAGGCTCGGTCGAGCTTCTTGACCCACTTGGCGAAACGCCCGAGCATCCAGCGGTCGAGCTTGGGCATGTCCGAGTAGGAGACCGCGTCTTCAGCGGGATCGAAGTCCGCGAGGTTGCCCAGCATGAACCGGAACGTGTTTCGGATCTTGCGGTAGGAATCCACCAGGCTCTTGATGATGTCCTGGGAAAAAACGATATCCGACCGATAATCTGCGTATGAGACCCAGAGCCTCAGGATCTCGGCGCCTTCCTTGTTGATGGTCTTCGCCGGCGGGATGAAGTTCCTCAGGCTCTTGGAAAAGGGCTCTCCCTTCTCGTTGCAGATGAAGCCGTGGGTCAAAACGGTGCGGTACGGAGCTCGGTCCATGGTGCCCACGGCGGTGAGCAGCGAGGTGTGAAACCAGCCACGATGCTGATCCGAGCCTTCGAGGTAGAGGTCCACGGGGACACCGAGCCCCTTCTCGTCTCGACACACCGCGTCCCAAGACACCCCCGACTCGAACCAGACATCCACGATGTTTTGTTCCTTCGAGAAGCTCGAGCAGCCGCATTCTTTGCAGGTAACGCCCTCGGGCAGGAGCCGGCTCGCGTCGGCCCGGAACCACTCGTCCGAGCCCTTTTTCCCGAAGATGTCCGCCACGTGCCTGACCACCTCGGCGTCCACGAGAGACTCGCCGCAGTCGTTGCAGAAGAAAAACGGCAGGGGCACCCCCCAGATCCGCTGCCGAGAGATACACCAGTCCGGCCGATTCTCCACCATCCCATAGATGCGATCGTGCCCCCACGGCGGGACCCAGCGCGTCTTGTCGATCTCGGCGAGCGACCTCTCCCGCAGCTCCGTCTTCTCCATGGAGATGAACCACTGGGGCGTGGCTCGAAAGATGATGGGATTCTTGCAGCGCCAACACATGGGGTACTGGTGGGTGAGCTTTTGGCCGACAGGGTTGAACAGCACACCTCGCGCGTGGAGAAATTGGACGATGTCGGGGTTGGCGTCCCAGACCTTTCGGCCCTGCCACAGGGGAACATCCTCGGTAAACCGACCTTTTTCGTCCACCGGCGCGAAGGCGTCGATCCCGTGGGCCGAGCACAAGACATAGTCATCCTGGCCGTGCCCCGGCGCGGTGTGCACACATCCGGTGCCCGCCTCCAACGTCACGTAGTCCGCGAGGAAAATGGGGACCTCTCGGTCTTCGATGAACGGGTGACGGACCCGCAGGTTGGACAGCTTTTCCCCCGGCACGGCGCGGCCCAGCGGCTTGCCCTCGCGGCGGGAGTCCTTGAACGTCGCCTCGGCCATGTCCTCGGCGATCGCGACCCTCTGACCGTCTGATTCGAAGACCCGGTACTGGTACCGGGGGTTGACCGCGACCACCAGCGACGCCGGAAGCGTCCAGGGGGTCGTGGTCCAGATCATCACCGACAGGGGCGTGCCGTCGTCCTCGATGCCGAAGACCTCGTGCATGGCCTGCCGATCGATGACCGGATAGGTCACATAGATCGAGGGCGACTCGTGATTGTGGTGCTCCACCTCGGCTTCGGCGAGCGCCGTGGCACAGTCCGCGCACCAGTAGACCGGCTTGTGGCCACGGTAGACCATGTCGCGCTCGACAAACGTCGCCAGCGCTCGGGCGATGGTCCGCTCGTAGCTCGGCGTGATGGTGCGGTAGGCTTCATCCCACAGGGAGAAGACCCCGAGGCGCTGAAGCTCCTCCATCTGGGTCTTCGACCAGTGCATGGCGAAGTCGTGGCAGCGTTTTCGGACAGTCAGCTTGTCTTCATCGTCCTTGGGCTTGCCGAGCTCCCGCTCCGCGTTGAGCTCGATGGGGAGGCCGTGACAGTCCCAGCCCGGGATGTAGCGGACGTAGTGCCCTTTGAGGCTGCGGTGCTTGACGACGATATCTTTGAGCACCTTGTTGAGCACGTGGCCGTGGTGGATGCTCCCGTTGGCATACGGCGGCCCGTCGTGAAACACGAACGGGGGATTGTCGGCATTTTTCTCGAGCATTTTCTCGTAAATCGCGCGATCGGCCCACCGGGAGATCGTCTCGGGCTCGCGGCTCGCGAGTGCCGCCCTCATGGGGAAATCGGTTCGCGGCAATCGAATCGTATTTTTGAAATCAACCATGGCTCGTTCCTCGTGAATCTCTTTGGACTTTTTTTTGCGACGGTGCTTCGGCGCCCCAGCGCCATCCCGCCGGCTCGGACGGTGGAAGATAGCATGCCGGCCGCTTTTTTGTAGAGGGAAAGGTCAGTTCATGTGACAGATGGAGCACATCTGGTGACTCGGCGCCTCTGAACGGGGCACCGGCGGGTTCCACCCCGGCGGGTGGGGGTTGTGGGCCCTGTGCCCGCCCAGCGGGCTGTGGCACTCCAGACAATTGCTGGCGGGGCCCTGGTCGTGGCACGCGGCGCACTCGGTGATTCGGCGCCGCGCGGCGCGACCGTGGGACAAGGCGCTGCCCGGCAGCACCCAGTCCGCCGGATGGGGGCTGGCCTTGCTTCGGCCCGCGCCGACACCGCTGCGTTCGTGACACGAAGAGCAGGCGTCGGTTTGATGGCACTTGAGGCACGATGAGTCGCCGACCCGGGATTCTATCGCGTGACGGGAAATCCAGTCCCCCTGGTGCATGAAGGTGCGACCGACCTCCTCTGGGTAGCGCACCGACGGGCGCACCCCTTGGGTCTTGGAGTGACAGTCGGCGCAAAAGCTCTGGGTGTGACAGCTCAGACACACATCCTGACCCCCCTTCGCCTCGATGCCGTGGCGATCGACGAAGTTCGGTCCGTGCGCGTAAACATCCACCGGCGCCCGGCCCTCAGCCGCGAGCCGCTGGTGACACATGGCACAGCTCCCTTTCTCGAAAGCCTCCTTGTGGCAGTCCCGGCAGTCGTCGTGGCCCAGGCCTTCGCCGTCGTGACCCATGGGCCAGTGGGCGGCGCCGTCGTGGCAGTCCTCGCACGCGGCGCCGTACTCTTCGTGTTCGGTGTGGGAGAACACGATGCGCCTTTGCCGCGGCTCAAAGGTCTGCGGATCATCGGGCTGCCGGTGGCACTTCGAGCAATTTTCTTCGCTCTCCACGTCGTGACACATGGCGCACTCGGGCTTTCGCGGCACCGCCATCAGCGCCAGACGCGCTTGCCCGCTGGGCGTGTGACAGTCGGCGCAACCCAGGCCCTGCTCGGTGTGCACGTGGTGGGCGAAGACGATGGGGTCTTGCGCGTCTGTTTTGACCGCGGCGCAGCCGGCGATTATCAAGACGGCCCCAAAGACCGTTCCCGCGAGCGTCGTGTTCATGGCCGCCTCCTCTCCGAAAAGGTGACGTCGAAATCGTATCCGACCTTGATGAGCCCCCGAATCTCCCCATCCGCGTAAGGCGTCATCGCGGCGGTCAGCACACCGCCGGCGCTCCAGCCCCACTGCCTCCAGAACAAGCCGAGATCGCCCATGAGCCCAATCCTCGTGTCGTTGACCTCATCGTCGTAGACGTCGAAGTACGCGTTGGCCGAGGCAAAGACCGGATCGTAGAACACGGGCACCCGCGCCCCCAGGCGCACCTGATTGACGCCGTCGTCGTCCTGGGTGAACCTGCGCAGATCCAGACGCACGATCCCGCCGCGATCGCCGAAGCCGTAGCGCCCACCGGCTTCGATTTCGTAGCTTAGGTCGACCTC
>JAABTR010000348.1 GCA_011389755.1 Deltaproteobacteria bacterium
TCGGCGCCGGTATTGCTGCCTGTGTCGGTCGTGGTGCCGGTCGCATCCCCATCACCGGAATCGTCTGCGCAACCTACGCAAAGCGCCGCGCACATGAGCGCGAGCGCGAGCAGCCGCGTCGAGTCAAAGATTTGAGTCAGCCCAAGTTTTCTCATTCATTCCTCCAGTGATGCCCGTTGACAGCTTTCCTCGGACGCACCTGTCTGTCCTTCATTTTCAAACAGGCCGCTTCAATTTCTCTCAAAGGAGGGCGCCCGGCGCAATCTTTTTTTAGGAACCGTATTTTTTAAAGACGATGCAGCAGTTGGGGCCGCCAAAGCCGAAGGAGTTCGACAAGGCGATGCTGTGGTCTTTTTTTCGGGGCTCGGGGACGAAGTCGAGCCCCTCGAACTCCGGGTCGACTTGTAGGTTCAGGGTCGGCAGCAACAGGCCCTCGACCATTCCCTGAATGGTCAGCGCCGCCTCCACGGCCGCGGAGGCTCCCAGGGAATGACCAATCTGGGACTTGTTCGAGGATATCGGGATGCTCCCCAGGCGATCCCCGAAGACATCGCGCAGACTTGCAATCTCTGTTTTGTCGCCGATCTGCGTCGAGGTCCCGTGGCCGTTGATGTACTCGACGTCGTCCACGGCCAGCCCCGCGTCCGCTATCGCCTCGCGCATGCACACGGCGATGGTCTCCTGCCGGGGGTTGGTGTAGTGGTACGCGTCCGAGTTCATGTGGGTGCCGGCCACCTCGGCGAGCACGGGCAGCCCCTCTTTTTCTGCGAAATCCTCAGAAGCGAGCAGGAGCATCCCGGCGCCTTCGGCGAGCACAAACCCCTTTCGATCGCCGCTGTAGGGGCGCGACGCGAGCGTGGGATCTTCGACGCTGCGATCGTTTCGGGTCGAGCTTACAAGGGCGCGCATATTGCCGAAACCGTAGAGGATGACCGGAATGAGCGGCATCTCCACGCCGCCCGCGAACATCGCGTCCGCGTCTCCGCGCTGGATGATCTTGGCCGCCTCGGCCACGCAGTGGTTGCCGGTCGCGCACGCCGTCGCCGGCGCCATGACCGGCCCTGTGAACCCCAGCAGCATGGAGGTCTTACCCGCCGGCATGTTGTCGCAGATATTGGGCAGACAAAAAGGCGAGACCCTCAAGGGGCTGCCATCCTGGAGCCGGTCGTAGTTCCACTGGTAGGCGTCCGTCCCCCCGATGGCGGTGCCCACGAGCTGACCGACCCGGTGGGCGTTGCTCTGGTCGATGCGCAGCCCTGTCTTTTGCGCCAGCTCCCACGTGAGCGCCATGGTCATGGGTATGAACCGGGCGTTCCAGTGATGCAGATCCCGCTCCGAAATAAAATCGTAACGCAAGGGATCGAAATCCGGTATCTCGCCCACGGCTTTTGCCCCGTACGAGCCCGCGTCGAATCTCGTGATCCAGCCGATCCCGGACTCTCCGGCGGCCGCCCTCTCCCAGCTGCGCTCCAGACCATGTCCCAGCGATGTCGAAATTTCGTAACCGACGACCACAACTCGCCGATTTTGAGGCGCTCTCATATCTCGTTTCCCGTCTTCACTTCCTGAACGAACTTCGCCCAGTTAGACCCTTGGGTGATCTCTATCATAGCTGCCGGGCCCCCGGTATCGTAAATCTAAAAAAATGCAACGAAGAGCCTTTCACGCGGTCATCTCGGGAAGAGTCCAAGGTGTGTCTTTTCGATACTATACACGCCAAATCGCGACCCGACTCGGTTTGATGGGCTTCGTCAAAAACCTCTCGACCGGGCAGGTCGAGGTCTGGGCTCAAGGCGCCCCAGCGGCTCTGGAGGAGTTTTCGGCCTGGCTGCTCAAGGGGCCTTCCGGCGCCCGTGTCGAAAAGGTGGACGAGGAGCCTCGAGATCTTAGGCCCGGCCTCCGATCCTTCGAGGTCCATTTTTAAAGACGTCAAAACACGGGCGCGCCTATATTCATTCATATCTCCCGGTGAGCTCCCCTTTGGCTAGGACATGTCCGCGGATGGCCTCGTCGAAGATCGTCCGCGTCGACTTCGGGCTGATCTGCAGCATCGTGTCCAGGGCGTACGCGACGAAGTGATAACGATGAACACCGGGGTCGGGCTCCCCGCTCGCCGGGGAAGACAGGCAGGGGCCTTCGTAGCGGCGATTCCCCCAATCGTTGACGCCGACGCCCACTTGCTTTTCGGTGACCATGAGTCGAACATCGACGAACCCGGTATCCGGCGGGATATTCCAGACGAGCCAGTGGGTAAAAACCCCCTCTCGAGCATCCCGATCCTCGAGCAGGAGCGCGTAGGAGACGGTCTCATCGGGGGCATCGTCGAGCCACAGAGGGACCGGCTGATTGAGACCGTCGCACGTGTGCCGCGTGGGTATGAACGCGCCGTCCTCAAAAGCCGGGCTTCGAACCTCGAAGCTGGGGAGCGAAGCGCCGTCTTCGCAGCCCCAAAGCGCGAGGCAAATCGCTGCGCCCAAGGCGAGGACCGCTCGCCCGTGCCCTCTCGAACCATGCTCGCACCTTTTCGCGCGGGGTCTCACAGGCGCTCACTTCTGCGCTTTGGGGCCTTTTGCGGCTTTGGGGGACATCTTCTTCTCGGCAGCCTTTTTTGCGGGGCCTTCGTCCGGTTTTTCTTTTGCAGACTCAGGCGTCGGGGGCTGTTGCGCGGTTTTTTTCTCGCTGTCTGCGGGGTCTTGGCCGGCGGTGTCTGCCGGCGCCGGGACCTCGGGCTTGTCGCTCAGGTGCAGCACCGCGGTCATGGGCTTCACGCCGTACTCGCGGTAGATGGCAACCTCGTCGCGGTAAACATCCACCGCGGCGATTTTGCCGTCTTTGATAGACAACAGGTACGCCCTGTCCAGCTCCACCGAGCGCGGGGGATCTTTCTTGCCGTTCTTTTCAACGACGTGCTGCCCGACGAGCTGCACCTGCGCCGCGGCGAAATCACCGTGGGTCTTGAGCTCGCGCACCTTGAACTTCATGGTCAAAAACTCTTCGCGTTCTTTCTTGAGGACGTCTTTCGCTGCTTCGAGCCCCTCGAACGACTTGATCGCGGCCTTGTCGCTGTAAACGAGGTCGCCTGTGGCGATCTCTGCGAGTTTGTCGAAGCTCGATGCCTCCAGGGCCGCAAAGAAAGACCTGACCAAGCGCTCCACATCCTCGCTGCGAGAGCCGCGAATCACCTTCGCCTTGCCTTCGGGCCACTTCGGCACGGGTTTCTCGGTGGTCTGAATGACACCGATCTGCCGCAGGGCCGAGGCCATATTGAAATACGCGTCGATCTTCTGGGCGCGGCCGCCTTCCATGTCGACGAAGTACAACAAGTTGTACGCGATCTTCTTTCCCGATGCCGGGATGCTGCGGATGGGGCCCTGCTGCGTGCCTCTAAAGACGCCGCTCATCACGAGGTCGCCTCCGAACACGTAGACGTTCTCAATGCCTATCTTGGAGTCCGGGAAGACGGTCCGCTCACCGAGCAGCTGCTTGGCCAAGGACGAGCGCCCCTTTATCTCGGCGTCCATGGCGTTGTGGTTGTGCCAGACGACCCCCGGCTCGAACATCGTCATGACCTCGGCCAGGTCCTGCCCATTGTACGATCCCATGCCCTTGAGGAATGACTCGACGGGATCCATGTTTTTTCGGTCGGTGTTCTTGTCGGTCACCTTGACTTTTTGGCTGTCCCCACACCCCGCCGCCAGCGCGGCGATGAGCCCAAGCAGCCCGAAAAAGCCGGCGTTCCGGTTAAATCGCGTCAATTCTCTTCTCCTTGTCGACAAATTCAATCCGCTTTCTTTTTTAAATCGCGGGGCCACAGTAGCGCAACTCGCCCCTCGCCGTCGAGGGTGGTTTCATGAGCTTTATTGAGAACAAAAAAGCCGGTCAAGATGAGCGGGCGCGAAGCCGCTCGAAGAGCTCTCGGATCTCCTCGGGCGTCACCGAGTCCGAGACCCAGTGCAGGTTGCGAGACAGGCGCCGCAGATGCTCGAAACGTCGCTTCTCCCTGGAAAAGTCGTAGGCCAAAACGATGGGCACGTCGCCGAACCCCCCTTTTCGGAACCCATCGAGGATGTAGAGCCCTTGGTTGTTTTGAAGATACTTCCAGGCGCGCTCGGGGTCGCCGTTACACTCCCGCGTGACGGTGGCGTGGTCTCCCAAGAGCTCTTCCCGGGCGATGCGATCGAAGCGCATATCCAAGTAGACGACGTCCACCGGCCCGTCCTCGAGACGCCGAAGGGCCTGCGCGCCGGTGTGGACCTGCGTGTAGCTCGGCCCCGGCACAAAGCGGCTGAGGTTCTCCAGGTACTCATCGCCGTCTTCCACTATCAGCACGTGCGTCTCGTTCATCGTCATGAGCCGATCCCCTCATC
>JAABTR010000349.1 GCA_011389755.1 Deltaproteobacteria bacterium
CGCTCGCCTCGACCACCACGGGAGCCACCTCGACATCTGCGAAAGCGGGCTCCCTCGTCACCTTGTCGAAGGTGGCTCGTATGAGCGCCTCGTCCACGGTCAAGACCCGCAACCGGTCCAAGAGGCTGCGCACCGCTTCGTAGCCACGGGTGTTGAGCAAGTGAAAAGCCGACTTGAGGTTGCGCAAGAGGCGGCTCTTTTCCGACTCCGAAAGGATCATCACGCGCCTGAGCATGGGCGCTGCGCCCTCGAGCTTGTCGAAACCGGCGAGGAGCGCGGAGACAGCCGCGTCCTTGCGCTCCAGGTTGAGCTTGACCCCGAAGCTCCGCCCGATCTTTCGCAACTCACCCACGTAGCTGCGAAGCCGATCCGCCAAGGCCTCCCCTTTTTCATCGCCCACGAGGCTGTTGTAGAAATAGCGGGCTTTCTCGTTCTTATCCTGGTCGCCGCGTTCGATGGCCTCCACCAGGCCGCTGAGCACCATGGTGTTGTGCTTGAGCACCTCATGCCGGATCGCGGACAAGACCCTTTGAACATCGGGCCCTGAGTCCGGGTGCTTCGATATGAGCTTCGCCAGATCGGCGCCGCCCCAGATCCGATATGCCCCGCCCGCGATGAGCCCCACGACCAGAAGAAAAAAAGCCGCCAGCGCCGCGACAATCTGCCGGATGCGCACCGTCAGCTTATCGAACAAGAGCTGAGCGTCCTTGAGGTAAATCGAGGTCGAACCCATGGCCGAAAAATGCCCGAGGCTCCTTCGCGCCGCCACAAGCTCGAAGAGCCTGGGCGCGTCCACGAGCCAGCCGAGCGCCCCCTCCTCGAGCCGCCCCATCTCGAGCCGCGCCCGGTGGTAGACCGCGGCGGCGTTGCCCAGCTGCTCCGCCTTGGCCAGGTGGTCGAGGGCCAGATCATCTCGGCCCAGCTGGCTGTAAATGACGCCGAGCTGCTCGTGCACCGCTCCTTGCTCCGCGTCGATCGCCACGGAACGCTCGTAACGCCGGGCCGCCTCGCGCAGCTTGCCCGAGGTGTAGAGGATTCGCGCCTCCAGGTTGTACACGTCGGCGCTGCGTTCATCCGCGGGCAACCTTCGGAGCTCCGCCATGGCGGCCTCCGGCTTGCCCTGTGCCAGGTGGAGCCGCACGCGCCCGAGGGTCCGCAGCAAGACCTCGCTCGGCGCGCGCCCGGTGGAACCCCGGATGAGCGCGTCCCAGTCGTCCTTTTTTTTCAGGTCCCCCGAAGGCAGCCCCTGCTCGATGGTCTCTTTGAGTGAGAGCGCCGCCTTGTGCTTTTGTCCCGACGGGGTCTGAGCCAGGTAGCGTTCGACGTGAGCCAAAGCCCCGCGCAGATCGCCCGCAGCTCGCAGGGCCCGCGCCAGGTCGATGTGCAGCTCCCCCCAGTCCGGGCGCAGCTCCACCGCGCGTCCCAAAAAAACCGCCGCCTCGGCCGCGCGTCCGTCGTCGGTCTGGCCCAGGTAGAGCCGCCCGATGCGCGCCCAGATCTCCGGGTTCGCGTTGTCGAGCGCCAGCGCCCTGAGGTATTCCAGCTCGGCGCGGGAGGTTTGCCCCTCTCGCTGCAAGACCTCTCCGAGGTCGGCCCGGGCCATGGCGAAGGAAGGAGAAATTTTCACCGCTTCTTCCAAGAGCCGATGAGCCTCCTCGAGGTTCCCCTGGTTCAGGGCGATGCGGCCCCGGTTCGCGATGACGTGAGCCTGCCCCGAGATGACCTCGGGCGAACGCGCCCAGCCGAACTTGCGGGCTTGTCTCTCGACCTCGATATCCCAGATGCGCGCCGCCGCGACCTTTCCCAGTCGCCCATTGTCCTCGATGCTCCGATACCACTGCAGGGCTTTGCTTTGCTTGCCGATATCCCTGTAGAAATCTCCCAGCTCCAGCCGCAGCTCGCTTTGGGGGTCGCGCTTCTCCGTGTACTCGGCGTAAAAACGCATCGCCTCTTCAAACTGGCCGAGCCTGGCCGCGATCCGCGCCTGTCGCAACATGATCCGCGGCAGATTCCCCCGAATCTCCCGCGCTCTTTCAAGGAGCCCGGCCGCCTCTCGCAGCTGAGACTCCAGGGCCTGCTCATCCGACAAAAGATCGGCCATGTTCAAGTGGGTGATGAACCGCTCAGGCTCCACCTGCAGGGCGCGGCGATAGTACTTCTCCGCCTCCTCCCGATTCCCGAGAAGATGGTATATATATCCGAGATTATTTAATATTTTCGCGTTTCCATCGTCGAGATCGCAGGCCTGCTTGAGCAGCTCCAGGGCGCCCGGGTAGTCCTTTTGCTCCATGAGCTTCAGGGCCTCGTCGTTGCGGGACTGGGCGAGCTTGCGCATGGCCTCGTCGAGGAGCTCGCCCACGGGAGGTTCGCTTTGGATGTCTCCATCCAAAGAGTCCGGCTCGGCGCCGGTAATCTGCCCGGAGCCGGCGCCGTCCTGGGCCCGGGCCACCGGCCCCGCCACCACCCCCACCAAAAAAACCATCGCGGCAAGCTGCTTCTTCACCCCGATATCTCCCTGACCTTCAAGCCGAGCTGGTTGAACCTGAGCCTTATCGCTCGGCCCTTATTTTCGTCGGCGAGCAACAGCCTTGCCATGGTGCGAAAGTCGCCGCCCGTCGTCTTGTAGAGGTGCAAAAAATACTGCTTCTCCACCGAGTTGGCCACGGCGTTGAGGGTCTGCCCGGGGGTGATCCGGATCACCGCTTCGTCCTGCTCGAGCTGCTGCCCCGCCCCGTGCTCCCCTCCTGTCCCAGACAACATGGCTGAGCCCGATAAGAGCTCCCCGACCAGCCCCGGATCGACCTGCAGGCGCGTGGAGCGTATGGGCATCCCCTCCCGCACGGCGTCCACCGCCGCGACCAAGGTGAACACCACGATATTTTGCATCACGTTTTGGAGCTCGCGCACGTTTCCAGGCCATTTGTGCTCGAGGATCATCTGCCAAGCGGGCTCGGGCAAGGCCAGCTCCAGATGTCGAGGCGGCCTCTTTCGATTGTCCCGCGGCCCCACCTCCAGGGTCACGGCGACGTCCAAAGGCAGGCCGATGGCCTCAGCCACCTGGCCTGTGAGATCTTCGACGTCGGCGTCGCGCGCCGCCTGCTCGACGAAACGCCTGGCCAAAAACTCCAAGTCGGCCGGACGCTCCCGGAGCGGGACGATGCGAACCCGCGTCGCCGGTGACAAGCGCATGTACAAGTCCGGACGGAATTTGCCCGAAGCCACGGCGGCGTCGAGGGGCATGTTGCTCGCCGCGACGACCTTGACGTCCACCTGGATCTCCCGAGCGGCCCCCAGAGGCCGGACGCGGCGCTCTTGAAGCACCTGAAGGAGCTGCCGCTGGGCGTCGAGGGGGATGTTTTGTATCTCATCGATGAAGAGCGTCCCTTTGTGCGCGAGCTCGAACAGCCCCTTGCGATCCGCCACCGCCCCGGTGTAGGCGCCGCGCACCGCGCCAAACAGGTGCGCCGGGATCAGCTCCTTGGGGACGGTCGACAGGTCACAGACCACGAACGGACCGCCCCGGCCGCTGTTGACATGGACGAACCGCTCGGCCAAAAAAGACTTCCCCGTGCCGGTCTCACCTTCTATGATCACCGGCATCCGGCCGCGCGCCAGCACCGACAAGCGCCGCCTGACCGCGCGCATCTGCGCGGAGCTGCCCCACAGCACTCGGGAGTCCTCGATCCCCGCCGATGCCTCCTGCCACGCCGCGTTGATGCGGATGCGCAGCGCGTCGATGTCGTCGCTCCCGGTGAAGTAGGTCATCGACTGGGACTTGAGCTCGTCGGCGGCTTCCACCAAGGACAGATCTGGAGACGCGGTCAAGAGCACCACAGGCAGCTCGGGGTACCTGCGGCGGACCTGCCGCAAGATCGCGATGCCCTGGAAGCGCCGCGTGCGCCTCGGGCTCGCCCCCTCACCCAGCTCGAACAGGCGCTCCTCGGGGAGGTCGAAGTGCATATCGAGCAGGAGGACGTCCACCTTTTCCCGATTTTTATCGAGAAAATCAAGAGCCGCCGCCCCGTCCTCCAGCCGCATGTCGCGCCCGAGGTCCTCGGGATCGACCACCTCGAACTCGGGCATCCGCTCGGTAATCAGCGACGCATAGACCGTCCCGTCATCCACCACCAAGACCCGGGGTTTACGCACAGCGGACCTCCTCGATGAGAGCCCGGATCGCCGCGGTCACGCCTTTGAAATCGGCGCTCACGCGGCCGCGATTGAGCCCGGCCGGATCCTTGAGCGCGTCTTGCCACGCAAACGCCTTTTGGACCGCCAAAACGAGCGCTTCGCCGTTTTCGGCCACCTCGAGCAGCTCCTCGCACTCGCTGGCGAACCCGTCCCATATCTGCCTCGCGCCTCGAGTGCCCCGCGGGCCGCGCCGCGTCTCGAGCAGCGCCTCTCGGACCGCCTCTTTGACCTCAGAATCGTCGGCGCCCTCGGGAAGCCATAACAAAGGCAGGTTGAGGTACTTGCCGAGATCGTGCTCGAGCTCCCAGAGGCAATCGAGCCACTGTTCTTTTTTGGTTGCGCAAAGTGGGTGCATGGAGCGTATCCTACCTCACCGACCGCGGGCAAGCCAACTGACGGAGCATTGCCATGGACCGAGACGACCTCAAAGACCAAATCACCTCGCATTGGACGCAGCGAACCGACACCGCAGCCCTCGAGCGCAAGCTCGCCGCGGCCCCAGGCGCCGACCGGGCTCGCCTCTTTGAAACCCTCGCCCCCCACGATCAGCTCCACGCCGGCCTCATGGAGGCCACCCGGCTGCTCGCGCGCTGGGCGGATCTGTCCGTGGGCTCCCGCGTGCTGGACATCGGCGCGGGGCTGGGCGGGACCGCGCGGTTTTTGGCCGAAGAGCTCAATTGCCGGGTCACCGCGGTCGATGTGACCCCCGTGCTGCACGAGGCGGCCTCGGCCTTGACCGAGCGGCTCGGGCTCACGGACCGCGTCGAGCATCTTCGCTGCGATATCGTGGAGCTGCCTCGCTCCGAGCCCTATGACGCGGTCCTGCTCCAGCACGTGGACATGCAGATTCGGGACAAAGACGGGCTCTACAGGTGCGCGCGCCGCTGCTGCTCGGATAAAGGACGAGTGATCTGGCACGACTGGCTCACAGGCGCACAGCAAAAACCGTCCTATCCGGTGATGTGGAGCGAGGACGGCGCCTTGTCGTTCTTGTCCTCACCGACCGAGTTTTGCAAAGGCATCCAAAGCGCCGGTCTCGAGCTGGTCTCCTTTGAGGAGATCGGC
>JAABTR010000350.1 GCA_011389755.1 Deltaproteobacteria bacterium
GGCGTCTTCGGGTACGTGGCCGGTGAAGGGGTCGACGCGGTGGAGCTCAACTTCCGGCGCGACGAGCTGGGGATGGTCTTCATACTGCCGGACGAGGGCACGTTCGAGGCGTTTGAAGAGGCGCTCGACACCGCAAGGCTCGCGCAAATTCTCGATGGGCTCGAGTCCATGCAGGGGACCGTCGCCATCCCGAAGTTCGAGTTCGAGGATGACTTCCTGCTGAGCGAGGCGCTTCGAGGGCTCGGGATGGTGTCGGCGTTCGAGTCGGCGGACCTGTCCGGGATGATAGAGGGGCACGATCTCTTCATCGACGAGGTCTACCACAAGACGTTCATCGCCGTGGACGAGCACGGCGCCGAGGCTGCGGCTGCCACCGCGATCATGGTGGGGGAGACTTCGATCCCCGTCGAGATGTTCGAGTTCCGGGTTGACCGACCGTTCCTGTTTCTCATCCGGGACCGGATCAACGGAGCGATCCTGTTCTTTGGTCGAGTGACTGACCCGGCGGTTTAGAATTCCTACTGTCCCTGCATGCCCGTTTCTCCGACTTGGGCTGATCGCCTCATCGGTCAGCCGGGGGCGTTGACTGGACGCTTCGCGGACCATCTCACCGAGTCGAGAGACTCTACGACATCACCGGAAACTGATTCAGATAAGTGCGCCGGTTTGGATTTTGCCCAAAAATTGGCAAGTTGTGTGGCATGCTCTGGAAGAAGACGAACAAGCGTCCCATTTGTGAGGAGCTCCATGATTCGAATTCAATCTCTCATCTGCCGGTTGGCGCTCGCGGCCCTCGTTTTGCATATCGCCTGCTCCACCGAAGAAGGCCGCCTGTTGACGGGCGAGGAGGAGGGCACCGGCGCGTCCACCGACGATTCCGAGAAAAACGATGACGGCACCGAAGGAGCCGGCGCAGACGAAACCGACAGCGAGGTGGACGACGGCTGCTCCGAGGCCGCGGCGCTGATCTACCTGGTCGACAACGACAAGACCCTCTACAGCTTCGATCCGCCGTCGAAGAAGTTCGATGAGATCGGCAAGATCGACTGTCCCACCATGGAGTCGCCCGTGTCGATGGCGGTCAACCGAGAGGCGCGAGCGTTCGTGCTCTACGACGGAGGCGCGCTGTACGAGGTGAGCACGAAGGACGCGTCTTGCGTCGGCAAAAAGGCGAACCTCTGGCAGGGGGCGAGGGAGACCCGGGGCATGGGGTTCTCTTCTATTGGAACGAGCTCACAGGACGAGCTGTTTTGCTACCGGATGAGCCCGTCTCCGAGCCAGCTGGCCAAGATCGACATCGAGACGTTCGACGTGACCGCCATGGGCCCGATGGCGGGAAGGCCCGAGCTGACCGGCACCGGCCACGGGGAGCTGTGGGGGTTCTTCGCCGCGGCCTCGGGCGGGCCCGAGGTGAGCAAGGTAGACAAAGAGACCGGCGCGTTGTCGGAGACGGTGCCGATCGACGGGACCCCCACGCCGTATTCGTGGGCCTTCGCCTTCTGGGGGGGCGACTTCTACATCTTTATCGCCGGCACCACCGGCTCCACGAATGTCTACAAGCTCTCGGACGGGCAGCTCTCCTTGCACATCGGCAACACCGGCAAATTGATCGTGGGAGCAGGCGTCTCCACCTGCGCGCCGGTGATGGTGTTCAAGTAGAAAAAATAGGGGAGGGAATTTCACAGGCGGTGTGCAAAAAGGGGATTGCCTTTTTCTCCTGGGTCCCGCTAGCTTTGCGGCATGAAGATCCATTTTTTAGGCGGAGCAGATGAAGTGGGCGCCAGCAGCGTGCTGGTGGATACGGGCAAGCATCGAATCTTGGTGGACGCCGGGGTCCGGATGGGCGCGAAGCAGCGCGACAGGCTGCCGGATCTGGCGCTCGGGACCCAGCTCGGCGGGATCGACGAGGTATTGGTGACCCACGCGCACCTCGATCACACCGGCGCGTTGCCGCTGGTCCACGGCGCGTTCCCCGGCGCGGGAGTCACCATGACGCCCCCGACGCTGGCGCTTCTGCGGATCTTGCTCTTCGACGCGCTCAAGATCATGGAGACCAACGCCGAGGACGAGATCCCGCTCTACCCCAAGCCCGCGGTGGAGTCTTTGCTCGTCAAATCGAGGACCGCGCCGTTTTGCGAGCCCGTCTCCCTTTGCGGCGGCGCGGTGCGCGCGACCTTCTTTCCGGCGGGTCACGTGCTGGGCGCGGCCGCGGTGGGATTGGAGACCGAGGCGGGCAACGTGCTCGTCACCGGCGACGTCTCGATAGGCGATCAGCTCACCGTGCCCGGCATGCCGCGGCCTCGATTTCGCCCCGACGCGGTGGTGTGTGAGTCCACCTACGGCTCACGGCTCCACGCCTCGCGCAAGGCCGAGGAGGAGCGTTTGGTGGAGGGCGTCTTCGACACGCTGCGAGCCGGCGGGCGGGTCTTGATCCCGGCCTTTGCCCTTGGTAGAGCGCAGGAAGTGCTGCTCGTTTTGCGAAGGGCGCTGCAGAGGCCGGACGCCCCGGCCGCCACGGTGTGGATGGACGGGATGGTCCGGTCGATTTGCGGGGCGTACAGCCGCTTCCCCGAGGCGCTCTCGGAGCCCCTGCGACGGCGGGCCGAGAAAGGTGCCCCCTTGTTCGAGACGCCGGACGGCGAGATCAGGCAGGTGAGCTCGGCCGAGCAGCGCGAGGAGATCGCTTCGGGGCCGCCGTGCGTGGTGGTCAGCTCCTCGGGCATGCTCTCGGGCGGCCCGAGCACCTTCTACGCGTCGCGCTGGGTCGAAGACCCCGCGGCGCTCATCGCGATCACCGGCTACCAGGACGAAGAGGCACCCGGGCGCCGGCTCCTCGACATCATGGACGGCAAAGAGGGGGAGCTGAGCATCGGCGGCCGCACCCACAAGGTGCGCTGCAGGGTCGGCGCGTTCGGGCTCTCTGCCCACGCGGACGCCGACGAGCTCGTGGGGCTCTTGAGCTCTTTGTCGCCCAGGCAGGTGGCGCTCGTCCACGGCGATACTTTCGCCCGCGACGAGCTGAGCAAGAAGCTCTACCATGCCGGGTTCGAGGACATCGCCCTGCCCGCCGCGGGGAGCACTCTCGAGGTCGCCCCGCCCAGGAGCCGCAAGCCCGCCGCGCCCAGCCGGGGCATCGGCCGCGGTCGTCCCTTCGATGAGACCGCGCTGGCCCAGATCCACGAGCTCTACTGGTCGAAAAACCCGGTCGGTCGGCTCTACGCGCCGTCCGAGATCGCGGCGGCCTGGTTCGGAGACGGCGCCGCCGACGCGGAGATCCCCGCGGTGCGCCAAGCCCTCGAGGGGCCGCAGCGGCTCTTTCGCGCCGACTTCAAGCGCCCCTTTTTGTACCGCTGCGTCGATCCGGCGGCTGCAGGCAGCGAAGAGGCGACGGCCCCGAGCGGCAAAATGGAGCAAAACAGGGCCCTGGCCGAGGTGGACGCCGCCTTGCCCGAAGAGGCGGGCCTGTACAAACGCGGGCTGTTGGCAGAAGAAGACGCGATAAGACTGCATTTTCGGTTCCCCGAGGTCGCGAGGCAGCGGTACGAAGCAGAGCTTGCGAAGCTCGAAGAGGTGACCGGCTGGACCCTGGTGCTTCACCCCGAACCCCACCTGGCCTCCCTCGAGGCGCTCGCCCGGGAGATCTTCGAAGAAAACATCACCCTGCTCAAAGCGCCCTCTGTCTTCGTCGGGGAAAGGCGGGTCAAGCTGCGCGTCGATTGCCTGCCCGAAGACTTCTGGTTCGCCCAAGCGCGGCAGCGTTTTCATGATCAAACGGGGTTCGCCGTGGAGCTCGAAGCGGGTCGCTCCAAGACCGCGCCGGCGAGGCAGCGCTTCGACGATAAAGGTCGCATGGAGATCAACCTCGCCTACGCCGAGATCGATAGCGCCTTTCAAGACGAGCCCCACCGGCCCACCAAGCGGGGCAAGAAAAGCGACGCCGAAGGAGAGCACATCGAGCTGTCTTTTGTGTCACCGAAGATAGCACAGCGCACGGCCTCCATCCAAAGCGAGCTCGAAGAGCGCACCGGCTGGCGCATCAAACCCGCCAAGAAGGTGGATCAGCAAGCAGTGCTCCAGACGGTGAACGCATTGCTCCCCGAAGACTGGGCCCTCCAAAAAAATCCCGGTCTCGATGTTCCAAACCTCGCCGTGCGGCTGAAGCTTTCCGGCAGACCCGCGGATGATGCGCTCAAGGCGTTCGAAGAGAGGCTTGACGAAAAGACCGGCTTTGGGGTTCAGTTGGTGTGAGGGATGGATTGTGAGAGGGCAGACACAAAAAGTCTGCCCCTACGTGTTGCAGGCGATGCGGGACGCTGGTGCCGCTGGCATTCGTGCTGGCCGGTTTTGGGTTTCGAGCGAACGGGTTCACGGGTTCACTTTTTGTCCCTTTGTCCTATAATCTCGTGCCGGAAACGCGGGCCCGGCCCGCGGTTTCGCGAGGCATCAGCCACGATAAGCAAAGGAGCGGAAGCTCGAGATGAAGGCGCCCGACCGTCTGCCGATATTCGCCTATGTCGATGTGGAAAAGTCGCCCCTGTACCGGGCGGTTATGCAGCTTTTTGTCGAGGAGAAGCAGAACTTCGGCATCCACCTGCGCCCGTCGGAGGTCTGCGCCGCGCTTAAGGCTCTCGGCCTCGATGCGCGCGTCGAGGAGACCGAGGCGGCGCTCGAGCAGCTCGCCGAGTGGGGCAACCTGCGCGGAGACCCGGACACGGCCGATGTGACCACGGTCGAGGACTTCTACAAGAAGCGGATGCTCTACCAGCTCACCGAGGCGGGCGAGGCGGCCGAGCGGGCCATCGCCTTTTTCGAAGAGCAGCTCGGCGCGCCCGGAGAGCTGCAGGCGACGGCGCTATCGGACATCCGCGATCTGCTCTGCGAGCTGCGCGTGCTCGCCGACGCAGATGTCCCCGATCCCGGCAAGATCTACTCGGCGTTCGTCTTGCTGCGGGTCCGCTTCGAGGAGCTCACCGGCCGGGCCCAGGTCTTCATGGGCAGCTTGCAAAAGGCGATCGACCTGCACACCGCTGAGGAGTCGGTGTTCCTCGCGTACAAAGAGCGGCTCATCGACTACCTCGAGAGCTTTATCCGCGATCTCCTCGTGGCGGTGGCGGCCAACGGCGGCGCCATCCGCGACATCGAAGCAAAAGGGGTCGAGCGCCTGCTCGCCGTCGTCGCGCGCCGCGAGACGGCCGATCGCGTCGAGGTCGATGAGCCGGTCGTCGAAGAAGCGACCCGCAGATGGTTTGACCGCTGGAAGGGGCTTAGAAACTGGTTTATCGGCGCCGGCGGTCTGCCCTCCCAGGCCGACATCCTCCGCGCCCGGGCCCGGGCCGCCATCCCGGCGCTGCTCAGCGCGGTGGCCGCGCTCCACGACCGGCGCCTGACGCGCACCGATCGCCACGCCGATTTGCGAACACTGGCGCGCTGGTTCGCCCAGACGGACTCCGCCGAAGAGGCCCACCGGCTGTGGCACGTGGGGTTCGGGCTCTCGCCGGCCCGGCACTTGCGCGTCAACGACGAGACCCTCGACAGCTGGCAGGAGCTTTCTTTGTCGCCGAATACGCCTTGGAGCAAGGCGCCTCGTTTGAAGGTCGCCCCTCGCATGCGCTCGTTCGGCGCCTATTCGCGCAAAGGGCAGCCGCGAAAAGTGGTGGATCGCAGCAGCCAAAAGGCCGAGCTCGCCGAGATGGCGCGCGAGCAGATCCGGCAGATCGCCCGCGCCAAGAGCGTGCTCGCCACCGGGCGCCGGACCAAGCTCTCCGACCTCGACGCGCTCGACCCGGCGAGCTTCGAGCTGTTTCTCGACATCTTGGCCGAGGCGCTGTCCCAAAAGAAGAATGAGCGGGATGCGGTGCTTACCACCTCGGCCGACGGGTCGATGAGCATCGTTTTGGAGCCGATCCCGGGCGCCGGCCGCGCCGTCATCGAAACATCCGCCGGCCGCCTCACCGGGCCCGATCACTGGATCACGGTGACCGACGCGCACGCCGCGGCGCCGCCCCGGCGCGAAAAGGTCGCCGTATGAGCGCAGAACCCAAGCAACACACCGAGGCGCGGCCGTCGTCGGTGCCGAAGCTGACCAGGCACCTGTCCGAGCACGAGACCCACGAGCGCCGTCAGGCCCTGCGCGCGCTGCTTCGCGATCCGCTCATGACCGCCCATGGCCCGCACGCCGACACCTTCGTGCTCGTGCGGCGGCACGCCACGTGGCTGCGGGAGTGGTTCATGCACCAGACCGGTTGGTCTTTGCACGTGGGCAGCGAGCTGGCGCGGCTGTTCAAGACCACCGCCGACACGTCCGACGCCACCCACCCCGCGATGGCTCGACCGGGGGAGCCTTTTTCGAGGCGGCGCTACGTGCTTTTGTGCTTGGCGCTCGCCGCCATGGAGCGGATGGATCGCCAGACCACGCTGGATCAGATCGCCCGCTGCGTCGTGCAGCTCGTCGCTGAAGACGACGCCCTGGGGCAGGCCGGCATCGAGTTCACCCTGGAGGGGCGCTCCCAGCGCCGCGACATGGTCGTCATCATCCGCTTCTTGATAGGGCTGGGCGTGTTGACCCGCGTCCAGGGCGATGAAGAGGCTTTTGTGAGCGAGCGGGGCGACGTGCTCTACCAGATCAACCGCCCGCTGCT
>JAABTR010000351.1 GCA_011389755.1 Deltaproteobacteria bacterium
GAAGAGACGAAACCATGAGCAGCGCCGGCTCACTTCCCATCCCTTCGAAGACGCGCTGGCAGCCGCTTCGCGGCGGTCTGCTCAATCTCTACCTCTACGATGACGAGCAGTTCGTGTACGAGCAGGGGCGCCTTTTGCTGCGCGGCAACAACGGCACGGGCAAGTCACGGGTGCTGGCGCTCCAGCTCCCGTTTCTGTTTGACGGCGAGGTTCACCCCTACCGCGTGGAGCCCGACGGCGACTCGGCCAAGAGGATGGAGTGGCACCTGCTCATGGGGGGCAAGTACCCGGATCGCACCGGTTACACCTGGATGGAGCTCGGCCGCATAACCGAAGACGGCGCGGCACAGTACCGCACCATCGGGATCGGGATGCAGGCGGTCCAAGGGCGCGGATCGCCCACCCGCTGGTACTTCGTGACGCCGAAGCGCATCGGCCGAGATCTTCGGCTCATGAGCGACACCCGGGTGCCGCTGACCAAGGCGCGCCTCGTGGAGGCGCTCGGCGACGAGGGCGAGCTGTTCACCCGCGCTCAGGACTACCGCGAGGCCCTCGACCGCACCTTCTTCCATCTCGGGCGTCAGCGTTACGCCGCGCTGCTCGAGGTTTTGATTCAACTGCGCAAGCCGCAGCTCTCCCGGCAGCTCGACGAAAAGCAGCTCTCGGATGCTTTGTCCAACGCGCTTCCGCCTCTGTCAGAGGAGGTGATAAGCGACGTGGCCGAGGCGTTTCGGAGCCTCGAAAACGACCGCAGCGAGCTCGAGACGTTCGCCCACATGAGCGACGCGGTCGGCAAATTCATGAAGTCGTACCGCCGTTACGCCCGGATCGCCGCGCGCAGGCACGCCGACAGGCTTCGCTCGGCCCACGGCCGATACGAGCAGACCATGCGCGACAAGCGGAGCTCGGAAAAACAGCTCGAAGACGCTATCCGCGAGCACGGGCAGGCCGCTGAGAAGCTGGCCCACCTCGAGCGCTGCGCGGACGACGCGGCCACCGAGGTGCGGGCTTTGGAATCCAGCGACACCATGCGGGACGCCGCGCGGCTCGATCTCGCCCGGCAAGAGGCGAAAAAGCTGGAGTCGATGTACGCCGAGGCGCAAGAGCGCGCACGCCGGGCCGGAAGAGACCTCGAAAGAGCCGGGGACGAGCGGAAGAGCGCTGAGGCCCGCGTCGCTGCGTCGAAGGACAAACTCACAGGCAAAGCGGCGGATTTTCTCGAGCAGACGAGGCGGGTAGGGCTCGAGCCCGAGTGGGCTCCCATCGACGAGGCGACGGCCCTGCTGGTCGATGACAAAGAAGAGAGC
>JAABTR010000352.1 GCA_011389755.1 Deltaproteobacteria bacterium
GGCGGGTAGGGCTCGAGCCCGAGTGGGCTCCCATCGACGAGGCGACGGCCCTGCTGGTCGATGACAAAGAAGAGAGCTTCGAGCGCTCGGTGCCCAAAAGCGATCAGCTCGATTCTCTTCTGGCTCGATTCGAGGTCCGGACGGACAAGCGCATCGAGCACATCGATCATCTCAAAAAAAACAAGAGCCGGCTTTTGGATTTGGAACGCGAACGCGGCAGCGCCCGGCAGGATCTGGGCCATGTCGAGCAGGAGCTCGATGACGCGCGAGAGCGCCTTGTCGAGGCCGAGAAACAGCGCGAAGAGGAGCTCGAAAAGCTGCTCGCCGCGTATGGTAGCTGGTGCGAGCAGCTGCGGGAGCTGCGGCCAGAGCGCCCGGAGCTGCTCGGCGAGATCATGTGGAAGTGGTGCCGCAGCGAGCTGTCCGAGAGCCCGATAGCCGGATTTGTTCAAGAGGCGCTCACGCGAGCGGACCGCCAGCTGACCATCGCCAAACAACACGAGATTTTGGAAAGACAGCAGCAGGCCGAGCGGCTGGCTGAACATGAGGCCGAGCTCGACGAGGTCCTCCTCGGTCGCCACGAGCCGCCTCCGAGCCCCCACACCCGGGCGGAGGGATCCCGCAAGGGGCGCGTTGGCGCGCCGCTGTGGGCGGTCTGCGATTTTGCCGAGGGGCTCGGTGAACGGGAGCGTCGCGGTTACGAGGCGGCTCTGGAAGCGAGCGGCCTCTTGGACGCGTGGATCACCCCCGGCGGTGAGCTGCTCGCCGACGAGGTCCTCGACGGCTACCTCGTGCCGGAAGGGACGAAGGTCGAAGGCGAGAGCTTGGCCGAGGTGCTCGTCCCGGCCATCGACGACCACGACGAGGCGGCGCGCGCTCTCGACGACGCGACGATTCGTTGCGTCTTGGAGCGCGTCGGCGCCGCGCCGGATGTCTCGCCTGCGTGGGTCGGGCCCGACGGCCGGTTCCGGCTGGGGCCGCTCAAAGGCAGGTGGACCAAAAAGAGCGCCGAGCACGTCGGCCATGCGGCGCGCGAAGACCGCAGGAGACGCCGCATCGCCGAGCTTCAAAGCGAGATCGTGACGATCGAGCTGGCTATCGAGCGGCTCGACGCCGGGATAGAGGAGCTCGAGACCCGCCTCGTTCGGGCCCGTCGCGAGTTCGAAGACGCGCCGTCCGATCGCCTTCTGCTCGCTGCGCTTGAGACGCTCACGCGCGCCGAAGGCGAGCTGGGCCGGCGCCGTCAGATGCTCGAGCGGGTCCAACAAAAGGTGAAAGAGGCCGACGCCCGCGTCCGAGCGGCTCGCGAGGTCTTGCTCGAAGAGGCCGAGGAGCTTGGTCTCGAGGCCCACCTCGAGGATCTTGACGGGCTGCGCACCGGCACCATCGATCTGCGGGCCAGGCTCCCCGGTTTTTCCGACCGGATAGGCGTCTACGTCTCCCAGAGGGGCGCGTTCTCGGAGAGCGCCGCGAGGCAGGCACAGGTCGAGCAGCGCCGGGAGCTGAGCCTAAAAGACGAGGCCATAGCAGAAACCGAGCACCGCCGGGCGGCGCGCCGATGCGAGGTCCT
>JAABTR010000353.1 GCA_011389755.1 Deltaproteobacteria bacterium
CAACCGCAGGTCGATCCGCCCGCCGACCTGGAGGCCGATGACGTCGACACCGAGGCGCCGCCCCTGCGAAGCCAGGTCGAGACCGTACTGAGGGCACCGGGTCTCTATGAGGACGACCAGGGCCACGCGATGTCCGGCGCGCTTCAAGGCGCCCGCAGACGACAGCAGCGACTTCTCCGCTCCTGCCATCTGCCCCGGTGCGATCACGTTCATCACGGTCAGCATCCTGTCTGTCACGTCGAGCACCCCCGCTTTCTACGTTCCGCTTTCGACCTCGTCGCCGAGCCACCGATAGAGCCGCTCGTAGTCCTTTGCCATCCGCGCCACCGAGTGCTCGCCTTCGACGATCTCCTTTCCTCTTCGCCCGTCTTCGGAAGCTCTTTGCGGCGCCGCCGCGTACTCTTCGAGAGCGCGCGCCATCGCCTCATAGTCGCCGGGTTCGACGAGGACTCCTCCCCCTTCGCCGAGCAGCCGGGGGACCTCGCCCACCGCGGTGGAGACAACCGGCAGCGACCGGGCCATCGCTTCGAGCAAAGACAGCGGCAGCCCCTCCCTGGTGCTGAACAGCGCGACCACGTCGAAACCCCAATAAAGGTCATCTACGTCGTCTCTGTCACCGAGCAGCACCACCGAGCTCTCGAGCCGCGATGAAGCGATACATTCCCGAACCCTCTTCTCGTAATCACGGTCGAGGGCTCCGCCAACCAGGACCAAAATCGTTCGCTCATGCGCTTGCTTGAACGCGGCGAAAGCCCGAATGAGCCCCAGCTGATCTTTCTCCACTGACAGGCGCGCCACGCAGCCGACCACGTATGTCTCGTCACCTACGCCCCAAGCTCGCCGCACCCGGCCTCGGGTTTTTGCGTCTTTTTGGGGAACCCGGACGCCGTTACCGATAACCAGCGGGACGCGGCCGAACAGACCCGCTCGGTATCGGGCGATCTCGTCGGCGACGCAGACCACCGTGGCGCAGTGATCCATGGCGCGCCCCACCATGCGCAGACGGGCGCTGCCGTAGAGCTCGTGGCTGTGCTCGGTGTGCACGTGGGGCAGGCGGCAGAGCCGCGCCGGACAGCACCCGTAGATAAAAGGCCCCACGTGGTGGGTGTGGAGAATATCGAACTCGCCGCTGCGCAAGAGGCGGTGCACGGCCCGGGAGACCCGCCAGTCGGTGCCTTGTTTCGACGGCTCGTAAAACGTCTCCACGCCGGCGGCTTCGAAGCTCCTTTTCAGCGGTCCGTCTGACACATAAGCCATGACCGAGCTCTTCACATTTCGGGTGCTTAGAAATCCAGTCAAGCCCAGCACCATGCGTTCGAGCCCGCCTGTTTGAAAAAACTGCATGAGATGCAAAACGCGAACCGTTTCGTTCATAGCGGCCTCTTTTCGTTGAAAGCCGACTTCTTCGCCGAAAGTCGGTGCATGATCCCCTCGGGCAACTTAAGTGTTGTAACGCCATGAAACCACCAAAACGTTCAACGCCGCAGCGCAGGGTTCTTTTCCCGGCGCTTTTGTCCCTCACCGCCTGTTCGGCGCTCGGCCTTTGCAGCTCGAGCGCCCCCCAGCCGGGCGAGACCGAGCGCCGGGCCGAGGCCAAAACCAAGGCGCCTTTGTCACCGGGCCCGATCCCCGACCCCTCCTTCGAGCACCCAAAGCCGCGGGATCGGTTCGGGCTCGTGTTCGCGCATTGGGACGGTTGGACCTATGAGAGCGACGCCCGGTTCGAGGTCAGCCCCATCGCGCGCACCGGTCGCAGCTCCATTGTCATGGTGGGCGGAAACGCTCCGAAGATACGGATCTTCAAAAAGCTCGAGGAGCTGCCCCTTGGCCGGTATCGAATTAAGGCCTACATCCGCGGATTGGATATCCAGCCCCATCCCTACGATCGCTCTATCGAGTTCGCCTTTGACGGCCGGCACATGCCCCTCGGCAAGCACGGAGACTTCGGATGGACCCCGATCACCTTCGTGACCGATGTCACCGAAAAAAAACAGCAGCGCACAGGTCCTTCCATCGGCCTGTTCTCACCCGGTCGGCTCTGGGTCGACGACGTGACCCTCGAGCGGGTCGGCGAGGACGTCCCGCTCACGCAGGCGCCGGTCCTCGGCCGACAAGCCGCCCCCATCGGCCCACCAAAACCCGTGGGCGAGAGCTTCAAGCGCTGCCCGGAGTGCGGCTACAAAAATCCCCGCCAGTCGAGCGCGTGTTACGCCTGCGGAGCCGAGCTCGTCTCCGAATCGAATGCGCGGACCACGCCAAAAGTTCGCAGGCTGACATCTTTCGAAAAAAACAACCCAGCCGCAGGCGGCGCGCTCTCGAGCAAACACGCCACCGACGGGCAACGCAGCCTGCGCATCGCCAGAGGCTACGCCCGCTTCGACGAGCCCCAAGACTGGAGCGGATACGACTTTCTCGAGATGGACGCCTTTGCCGAAGCGAAAGAACCTCTGAGCGTCCTCATCGAAATCCACGACAACAAGTCGGACGGATACTGGACCCGGGTCAATGTGCGCACCGTCCTGCCCCCGGGGCGAAGCCAGATCGCGCTCCCCATCGATCAGCTGTTCGTCGGAGAGAAATCCCGGCCGGGGCGCCCCCTCGATGCCCGCAACATCCGCAACGTGGTGATCTCCATCGACGACAAAAACTCGGGCGCGCTGTACCTCGACGACCTGCGGCTCGAGCGGGCCACCGAGCTCGCCAGCAAGAGCTTCGACGGCCTCTTAGCCTTCGACTTCGGAACGAGCTCCTCGCCCCTGATGCCCGGGTTCATTCGCATCGATCCCGGTGTGGTCTATTCCTCGGGGCGGGGCTACGGGCTCAAAGACGCCAAGATCTGGCGCACCTTCGACGCGCTGCAGCCCGAGCCGCTGTACCAGGACTTCATCTGCATCGAGAGAGGCGGACTGAGCGTCGATGTCCCAAACGGATCCTACGAGGTCTTCGTCAACATCGACAGCCCCTCTGAGTACTGGGGTTCCTTTCAAAAATACCGCGAGCGCCAGATCTTGGCCGAAGGGGAGACGGTGGTCTTCGAGAAGATGGGCTTTGACGACTTCAAGCGCAAGTACTTCCGTTTCTGGGACAAAGAGGCCCGCCCCGACGAGGACACGTTCGAGACGTATCAAGAACCCTACTTCGATGAAAAGCGCTTCTCGGTTCAGGTCAAAGACGGCCGGCTCGATCTGGAGATGCGCGGCGAGAACTGGGCGTGCAGCGTCTCGGCGGTGATCATCTATCCCACGGCGCGCGCGGACGCCGGCCGGGCCTTTCTCGAGGCGGTGCGCTCTTCGCGAAAACGATACTTCGACATGAGCTTCAAAAAAATCCTGCGCAGGGCCTCGAGACCATCGCTGCCAGACTCGATCCCCAAGGGCTACCTCATGTTTTCACGCAGCCCTTCCGAGGACGTGCACCACAACGACGCGCCACTTACCCCGGAGATCGAGGCGCCGAGTCATGGTGAGAGCTACCCTGGGGACTTCGAGCCGCTCACCGTGAGCGTCTACCCGGTGCGGGACCTGGGCCGAGTCGAGGTCACCGCGGGGGATCTGACGAGCTCACACGGAGCGCGGCTGGCTGCCGACAACATCGCTGTGGGCTACGTCTCCTATCGTCTCAAGCGAAAAACCATGGACGGCTCGGTGTACTCGGTGGAGCCCCGACTCATCGTCCCGAGAAGCGAAATCCACGTCCGGGCCGGCACCACCCGGCGTTTCTGGCTCACCGCGTTCGTTCCCAAAGACACGCCGCCGGGGCTCTACGAAGGCTCGGTCACCATCGCCCCCGAGAAGGCGCCGCGCTCCGAGCACGCCATATCTCTGCGCGTCCACCCCGGCGCGCTCGATCCGCTGGACGTGCCGGCCGGGCCCTGGGGACACACCATCGACATCCCGTGGTTCGACGACGACGAACAAACGCGCCTGTGGAACAAGGCGCTGTCCGAGGTGTCCTTGTCAACGCTCGAGCGATCGGGCTTTACCACCTTCAGCGGGATGCCATCGGTCCGACTCGAGGGCTGGGAGGGCGGGCGCCCCGTGCTCGACTTCGAACGCGCCGACGCACAGATGAAGCTTGCCAAGGAGGCCGGCTTCCACATGCCCATCGTCAACTACAACCGCCTGGGCGGTTTCGAACTCTACGGCGTCGACGAGGGGGCGCTGCGAGCCTCGGGGCTGAGGAGCTACCCGCGGCTCGTGCGCCGCCTCTTCGAGGACATCGACGCCCACGCGCGCAAAAAGGGTTGGCTGAAGGTCTACTGGAACCTGGGGGACGAGCCCATCGGCTCGGCCATCGAGCGGAGCATCAAAAACGTTAGGGCCTACCGCGACGCCTTTCCGAAAGCCGGGCCGATACCTTTTACCATCGCCACGAGTTACACCTCCAGCGGCCCGTTCTCGGACTCTAAGCACTTCGAGCTGGCCAAGCTGGTCGACCTGGCCAACCTGGCGGCTCACGACGAGAAAGCGGTGCGCAGGCTGCGCCAAAAGGACGTGGATTGGGGATTCTACAACGGCGGGACCCGCTGGACCTTCGGAGTCTACATGTACCGCGCTGCCAAGCGTTTCGGGATGAAGATGCGCCTCGACTGGCACTGGAACATCTCCGCGGGCGATCCCTTCTACCCCCTCGACTGCCGCGAGGACGACTACGCCTGGGCCCAAAGCACCCCCGAAGGCGTGCTGATGCCGTCGGTGCGCTTCGAGCGCGAGCTTCGCGAAGGGATCGAGGACTACCGCATGCTCTTGACAGTCGATCGCCTCGCCCGGGAAAAAAAAGACGTAGAAGCTAAAAAACTCATCGACTCCATCGTCGATAGCTTCGAGCTCGACGCCTCCTCCCGAAAGCTCCACTACAAAAAAGCTAAATGGGACCAGCTGCGCTCCGCCTTGACAGCCACCATCAATCGCCTGCGCAGCGACGACTGAGACTCGGCGCAGGCAGGGCCGAAGAGGGAAAAATGGAACGCATCCTCGACCAGCTCCTCGAACACATCCGTGCCCATTCGTCTCCCCGCTCCGGGTGCGAAGAGCTGTTCACCGCTTTGAGCGCGGCCACTCAAGACGCCATCCTCATCGTCTCGAGCGACGGGCGGCTTTGCTACTGGAACCAGGCGGCTGTTGAGATATTTGGATACGAACCCGAAGAGGTCTTGGGCAAAAGCATCAGCCGGCTTCTAGCGCTGGAGCCCGTGGACCGCGCTCTGGGAGAAGGCTTCACCGACCTCAAGAAGACTCGGGACGGTCACCTCATCGGCCGCACCGGGGAGCTCTGCGCGACGCGCAAGGACGGCCAAAACTTTTCCCTGGAGATGGCGCTCTGCGCTCTGGAGGTGTCCGGCGGGTCGTACTCGGTGGCCATCGTCAGCGACACCACCTTGCACCGCGAGACCCAAAAAGCGCTGCAGCTCTCCAAGGCTCAGGCAGAACAGGTCAACGCCGAGCTCGAAGAGGCCATCGGCCGCGCCAACCACCTCGCCCTCGAGGCCGACCGCGCGAACAGGGCCAAGAGCGCCTTTTTGGCAAACATGAGCCACGAGATCCGCACGCCGATGAACGCGATCGTCGGGTTCACCGAGATGCTCTTGGACAACGAGCTGACCGATGAGCAGCGCAGCTCCCTCGAGATGATATCGGACGGCGTGGACACCTTGGTGGCCCTCGTGGACGACATCCTCGATCTCTCGAAAATAGAGGCCGGACGGATGGACCTCGAAGAGGTGCCGTTCGACCTGGAGAACCTGGTCTTTCAGACCTTGGAGATGATCCGCGCCCAGCTCGGCCGCGCCGATGTGGAGCTGCTGTGCGACATCGACCCCCCGGGCACCATGCTGCGCGGGGATCCCACCCGGCTCAGGCAAATCCTGCTCAACCTCCTGAGCAACGCGGTCAAGTTCACAAAGGAAGGTGAGATCGTGGTGCGCGTCGGCCCGAAAGGGCCTCCCCGGGGCGATCGGCTACCCGTGGTCTTCGAGGTGCAAGACACCGGCATCGGCATCGACCAAGCCCGTCTCGACTCGATCTTCGAGCCCTTCTCCCAAGCCGACTGCTCGATCTCCCGCAACTTCGGGGGGACCGGCCTGGGGCTCGCCATCACCCGCAAGCTGGTCCAGCTCATGGGCGGCGAGATCGCCGTCACGAGCGCGCCGCAGCGCGGCTCGACGTTTCGTTTCGAGATACTGCTGGGGCGCCATCAATCCAACCGGCTCCCCGCACAACCTCCGTCACACCCCAGCTTGGCGCACGGCGCCCGAATACTCGTCGTCGACGACAACGCCTCGGCCCGCGACGTCATGAAACGCTACCTGGAAAGACTCGAGACGCGCCCCAGCTTCGCCGAGGACCTCCCACAGGCCGCGGCGCAGCTTCGAGACGAATCATTCGACGTCGTCATCGCGAAAATCAACGTCAGCGACGCCTCCCCCGACGAGATCGCCCAGGAGCTTTTAAAAAATTCCCGCGGCGACGCGCCGGAAATCATCGCCCTGTCCGACCAGCCCCGGGCTTTGAGCCCCCTGCACCGCCGGTTAGAGCCCTACTGCGGTTACCTGACCAAGCCGTTTCGCCTCTCGGATGTGGCAGGGAGCATCGACGCCGCCCTGGGTAAAGACCTGGGCAAAGGGCCAAAAAAACAGGCGCCCGGGTCGTACCACCGAGGCACCCGAGCTCAAGTGCGCATCTTGCTCGGAGAAGATCACGCGGTCAGCCAGCAGATGATGCAGCGCATGCTGCTGCAGCTGGGACACGACGTGGAGATAGCCGAGGACGGCGTGGACTGTCTCCAAAAAGCCCGCGACAAAACCTACGATCTCATCCTGCTCGACATACAGATGCCGCGGATGTCCGGGATCGAGGTGGCCGAGACGCTCCGCGCACAAGGGAACGACACCCCGATCTTCGCGCTGACGGCCAACGCCATGAAAAGCGATCGGGAGCGCTGCTTGGAAGCCGGCATGAACGACTACATCTCCAAACCGGTCAAGCGCCACGTCCTGCAGACCCTGATGAAGCGGCATCTCGGCGTCTCCAGCACGCTGCGTCAGACCCGGGTGACCCGGCTGGCGGCGATCTCTTCGGATCCGGAGCGTCTCGGCCTCATGGGCGCCGCTGCTTGCTGCATACCGTCGGCGTCCGTACAGACGGCGGTCAGCGCCATCGAAGCCTATATCAACATCGGGGCTCATTTACCCGACATCGCCGTCATCGACACAGACAGCGCGGGGGTCGATGTCCCTGCTCTGGTCACCCAGCTGGACAAGAGCGACCGCTACCACAGCGTCAAATTGGTCCTCTTGGGCGAGGAGGCGTCCCTGCGCCGGATGACCGCCATGGTCGACAGCGACCGCTTTATCGAGACCATCGCCACCCCCCTCGAGCCCGACGCCATCACCCGCGCGATCAAGGACATCGTCGAAAACGCGGGCAACTTCGGCAGGAAACCCGCTGTCACCTACGCGTCTCCTTACCGGGCCCCCGCCTCAAAAAGCGGCACACTCGCGAGCTTCCCCGTCCGAGTCGACGCCATCGCCAGGTCTTTGGAGCTGACCACCGAAGAGACGCTGACTCTCCTGCGCTCTTTTGTGAGCCACAACGGCCCCAAGATCGCCGAGCTTTTTCGAGCCGCCCGCGACGGCGACACGGCTTGCCTGAGATCGGGGGCGCATCTCATCTTGGGCAGCGCGGTCAATCTGCGCCTTGAACGTCTCGGCGAGATCGCCCGCCGCATCGAAGATCGCGCTCATGGGGAGGATATCATCGGCATCGAGCACGACCTCGACGAGCTCGGCATCGCCTTCGAGGCGATCCTTCGGATCACCGGGAGACAAGACAATTGATGCGGAGCTCGTGAATCAAGCGCCTTCTTGGCGAAACCACGCGATGGTCTCTTCGAGCCCCGCGCGAAGCGGCGTCTCCACTTTGGCGCCCAGGGTACCCAGAATGTGCGGTGAGTGAATGCTCGAGCGCTGCTGCTCTCCGGGGCGGGGCTCTTCGAAGATCGGGTCGATATCGGCCTTGATGATGTCGCGCATCGTCGAAAAGAGCTCCTCGACCGAGGTCTCTCGCCCCGTGCCCACGTTGGCGAGCACATAGCCGTCAGCGCCCAGCCCCGCCAGGTTGGCGCGGACCACATCCGCCACGTAGACGTAGTCCCGCGTGATGGAGCCATCTCCGAAGATCAGCGGCCGCTCGCCGCCAAGCAGCTTGCGAGAGAAGATGGCGACCACGCCGGCCTCGCCGTGGGGATTTTGCCGCGGACCATACACGTTGGCGTATCGAAGACACGTGACGTCGAGACCGTACTGTTTGTGATAGAAAAACAAGTACTTCTCAGAGGCCAGCTTGGCGATCCCGTAGGGCGATATGGGCCAGGTGGCGTGCTGTTCGTCCGCCGGATAGACGTCCTGTTCCCCGTAGATGGCGCCGCCGGTCGACGAGAAGACAACCTTGCGAAGCCCACTCTTGCGCCCGGCCTCCAAAAGATTGAGCATCCCGCGCAGGTTTACGTCGGCATCGAACGACGGATCGTAGACGCTCTTGCGCACGTCCATCTGGGCGGCCAGGTGAAACATCGCCTGTGGCCGCACCTCTTCCACGATGCGCGCCGCGTCTTCGCTGCGGATGTCCACCTCATGAAATTCGGCTTTTTCGGGGATGTTCTGCCTTCGCCCGGTGGCTAGGTTGTCGAGGATCACCACGCGGTGACCGCCGGCAATGAGCGCGTCCGCGACGTGACTCCCTATGAAACCGGCTCCGCCTGTTACGATGACCTTCATCTTTTCCATATCGTACCGCTCCCTTTTTTTCTTTTGACCCGCAAACCGTGTCTTTGAGCGACGGATCCACTCTACCATGTGTCCGATGACGTCCGCGCGCCAGCCCCTGCTATACCCTCGAACTCCACTTTGCTCAATCGCCGACACGTAAAATCGAGCGGGACCTTTTTGTCACCCGCCGGGCAAATCGAACTTCGCGAGCGAGGCACTAGCCATTTCGAAGCAGCGTGATCATCTTTTTCTCGACCTTCAACACACAACGATCCACAGGCGGCAAGAGACCGCCTTTGAGGACGGGACGATAACATGTGCGGAATAGCCGGCATCATGAAGCTCGGGTCCGGTCGCTCGCCAACCCGGCCGGAGCTCGCCGCGATGATCTCGCAGCTGAGTCACCGGGGCCCGGACGGCACCGGCTACTACTGCGACGAACGCGTGGGGCTCGGTCATGCTCGCTTGAGCATCATCGACCTCGCCGGCGGAAGCCAGCCCATCTCCAATGAAGACGGCACCGTCTGGGTCATCTTCAACGGCGAGATCTTCAACTATCTCGAGCTGAGAGCCGATCTCAAGCGTCTCGGTCACGTCTTTTCGACGAAATCCGACACGGAGGTGATCGCGCATTTGTATGAGGAGCGCGGCGTCGACTTCGTGCACGAGCTCAACGGCCAATTCGCCATCGCGCTTTGGGACGTTCCTAAAAAGGAGCTGCTCCTCGTGCGGGACCGTCCGGGCATCGCGCCGCTCTACTACACCCGACAAGGGGGACGCCTGCTGTTCGGCTCCGAGGTCAAGGCGCTCACCCCCCTCTTCGAGTCAGCGCCCCGGGCCGATCTGCAGGCCCTCGAGCAGCTGATGACCTTTTGGGCGCCGGTGAGCCCGGCGTGTATGTTCCAAGACGTCTTTGAGGTCTCTCCGGGCCACATGCTGCGCGTGC
>JAABTR010000354.1 GCA_011389755.1 Deltaproteobacteria bacterium
CACAGACCACCCAAAGGCCCGCGCCGCCATCGAAGACGAGTGCTCCAAGTGCCACATGCCCATGGTCCAGCACCGGGCCCATGTGATGGGCTCAAAAGGCAGGGTCTTCGCCAACCTGCCCATCGGCCCCGGTCTCGGCGGGCCGCCGCCGGATGCGCCGGCTCCCCGCGTTCGGGCTCTGGCCATGGACGGGGTGTCGTGCGCCACGTGCCACCAGATCCGAAAGGACCGCCTGGGGCAAGACTCGAGCTTTACCGGCGGCTTCGTCATAGACGTGACCACGCCCCCTGGAAAAAGAGACATCTTCGGTCCCTACGAGGTGGACGACCCCCTTCGCGCTATGATGAGCTCGGCCACGACGTACGAGCCGCGCAAGGGCGACCACGTGCAGAAATCCGAGCTGTGCGCGACCTGCCACACCCTCTTCACCCACGCGCTCGGGCCCGACGGCCAGGTGATCGGAAAGCTGGCCGAACAGGTGCCCTACCTCGAGTGGAGACACTCCGACTACAAAGACGCGCAGTCATGCCAGTCCTGTCACATGCCGGTGCTCGACCACGAGCAGCCCATCTCGTCGGTTCTGGGCGATCCGCGGCCCGAGTTTTCAAAGCACGTCTTTCGGGGCGGCAACTTCTTCATGCTGGGCATCTTCGCCGCGCACCGCGACGAGCTCGGCGTCGCGGCTCTGCCCAGCGAGCTCGCCGCCACCCGGGAGTCCACCTTGGCCCAGCTCACGGAGGAGACGGCCTCGGTGGGCCTCGAGGCAAAAGAGGCGACCGAAGATAAGATCCGCGTCGCGGTGACCGTCGACAACATGGCCGGGCACAAGCTGCCCACCGCGTATCCATCGCGCCGGGTGTGGCTGCACGTCACGGTGGAAGACCAAGGCGGGGAAACGATCTTCGAGTCCGGGGCCCCGCGGGAAGACGGCTCCATCGCGGGCAACGACAACGACGCCGACCCGGCGAAGTTCGAGCCGCACTACGCCACCGTCACCTCGCCCGAAGAGGTCCAAATCTACGAGCCTATCCTGGGCTCACCGGACGGCCGGGTCACCACCGGCCTCCTCAGCGCCACGCGCTATCTCAAGGACAACCGAATTTTGCCCGCCGGTTTCGACAAAAAAACCGCCGGCGAGGATATCGCGGTCATGGGCGCGGCTTTCGACGACCCGGACTTCGAAGGAGGAGCGGACACCGTCGAGTACGCCGTGGCCCTGGAGGGAGCCTCGTATCCGCTGACGGTCCGCGCCGAGCTCTGGTACCAGCCCATCGGCTTTCGCTGGGCCCACAATCTCGGGCAATACGATGCGCCTGAGCCCCGCAGGTTCGTCGAGCTCTTCGAAGCCGGATCCTCCCACTCCGCGGTGATGCTGGCGACAGGTCAGCTCGAGATCCCGCCGCCCGCGCCCCGCGCCGAGTAGCGCGTTAGGCGACCGAATCCACGCAACTGGATTTTTTGCACTCGATGCCCGACACTCTTTTTTGCAGCCCCTAGCAAAACGCCGTTTCGGCAAGGAAGGTGCCCATGAACGTACCCGCGGATGCTTTCTCCATACTCGAAAGCGCCATCGCAGACACAGCGGACTGGCGGGTCTGGTCTCCCACGACCAGAGACCTCATCCAGATCGAGCTGGGAGGCGTCCAGCTGTGGACGCCCCCCCTGGGCGGCCTCGGCGCCCCCTCGTCGCTTATCGCCCTCGACTTCGAGCACCCACGCGCCCTGGGATTCCTCGTGCGCGAAAATCCCCCCGAGGACTTGCCCGACGACTGGGCCGACCTTTTGTCACGGGACGAGCTGACCGACAACATGCTCCCCTTGGATACGGTCACCATGACGTCGAAGGAGAAGCTCGCCGCGATGCTCGACGAGGCTCACCGCGTCGAGTGGCGACTCGGTAACAGGGAGCAGCTGTCGACCCTCGCCGACACTGACTCCTTCTTGGCTCTATGGGCCGGGCCGTTGGGAATCGTGGTGGCCGCCGAGCAGGTGAAGATCCGGGATCTGGGCGGCGAGATCGACTGGGAGGACCTCGAAGAGCTCAACAAGCGGTGGTGGAACTATTGGAGAGACTACTGGAAGCGCCGCGCCGGCGACGCGCCCATGCCCCGAGATCCGCTGTGCGAGATGGTGGTCCCCACCAGCGTAGAGCTCGATGAGTCCCGTCTCGAAAAAGCGGATCCTAAGCTTGTCTCACGGATCAGAAAGCTCCACGAAAAGATCGTCGGCCCCGAGGGGGGGCTCGAGGAGCTCATCCTCCTGGGTCAGCTGCTCTACGACGCCAAAGATGCCCACACCTCGGAACTCTTGCTTCGTCGCAACGTCCTCGAAGAAGGCGACGAGGTCCACCAAAAGTACATCGCTCTACACGGTCACACCGCGCAGCGGGAGTTTGAACAGTCTCGCACCGATCTCGAGACCCAGCTCGGCGTGAGCCTGACCCAGATGGGTCAGGCCGATTTCTTGGACCTGGAGCTCGAGGGACAAAAGATACCCCATGCCCCGAAGGCTCGCCAGGAGCTGCGCGACAGCATCGACGCGCACTTCACCGCGAGGCTCCTCTACGAGGGATTCGGGGCAGCCTCGGCCGAGATCTTCGGAGCGCCCGAAGAAGAAGACAGCACCCCAAAAGACCTGCTCCTGACATGGCGCGACGGCACCTGGCGGCTTGGCACGTGAGCTCTCTTGTGGCCCCAAAACGACGAAAGCCCCGCCGTTTTGGGGCGAGGCCTTCTTGTATGCTCATCCGCGATTCTCGTCGCGGTGTGAAGGCCGCGCGAATGAAAAAAACGCACCGTTTTCGCGCGGCGACGGCGGGACACTAAACTCCCCAGCCCCCTTGCGTCAAGTAAAATAATCGGTTTTTTTTAGCGAGACGCGATGAGGTGGGCTCAAAAGATATCGCTCGGCGACAGCCTCTCGTGGCGGCCGGTCTGCAGACTCACGCGAATGCGGTCGGCGTCGATGGTGGTGATCTCCACGAGCCTCTCGAGCAGGTCGATGCCCAGGCGGGGAAACATATGGGTGAGCTGGGAGAAGCGGACCTTGTCGATGGACAAGAGCCTGCCCCGGTCGGCGGCGACGAGGGTCGATCGACAGGGGCGGTCCTGCAAAAGACCGGTCTCACCCAGGTAATCCCCGGTCCCTAGCTGCGCGATGCGTTTTTGACCTTGCTCCAGCGCGAAGCCCTCGGTGAGCATGACGAAGAGCCCTGGACACGGCTCACCTTGTCCGATGACCACGTCTCCCTCTTCGAACCGGCGCACCTCACCCAGATTGAGGACCCGCTGCAGATGCTCGAAGCTGAGGTCATGAAACAAAGGCACCCTCTTGAGGACATCGAAGCAGCCGGCCACGGTGACGAGCGGCTCTGTGAGGGTGATCCTCTCGTTGCCTTGAGTGGGCTGAGCCACGATGACCGTGATGTCGTCTTCGGCGCCTTGGGATTGGGCGTAGTCCATCAAGGCGTCGGGCACTCTGCCCAGCTCGCCTTCCAAAAGCTCGGCGAGCGATTCGCCGGCGTCCAGGTGGCGCGCCAGGCCGTTTGTGCACAACAAGAACCTGTCGTCCGGCGTGACATCTATGACGAGCGTGTCCACCAGCACTGACGAGTCTTTGCCCACGGCCCGCGTCAGGATGCTGGAGTAGGGGTGTTCTCGAACCTCCTGTTCGGAGATCACCCCCGCGGCGCACAGCTCAGCTGCCATGGTGTGGTCGGTGCTCAGCTTGTGCGCCTCCCCGTCGCGCAGGAGGTACAGCCGCGTGTTGCCCACATGCGCCATGACCGCCTTGTCGTCCAAGATGACGAGCACCGTCACCGTGGCGCCCATGGATCGGACCTCCGGTTGACTCTCCGCCAGGTCGAACACCGCGCGGCAGGCGGCCCCGATCGCCTGCTCAGCCAGCTGGGCCACGTCTTTGACAGGCGCCATCTTAAAGACGGCGTCTTCGAGAACGTCTTTGTTTTTCTCGAAATGCTCGGCGATGGTCTGCACCGTGGTCTTCGACGCCAGATCCCCCCCGGATCGACCCCCGATGCCGTCGCTCACCACGTAGAGCCCCATCTCGTCGTCCACGAAGTGGGCGTCCTCGTTCCGACCCCTCTCCCGTCCGCGGACGGTCAACCCGATACCCAATGCTCTCATCTTAGGTTCTCCGTGGCCGAGGTGGCCCCTTTGTAACTTTATCCTTTCATTGTGAAGCGCCCCGGGCCGATCATCAAACCCCAACCGCGGTGTTTTCTCGAGGTAGGCCGAAGTCCGCCGCGGTTTTGGGCGTCACTTCGGCCCGCCGTTTTTTTTCGCTGGGCCCCCGGCCGCTTCCATTCGCCGCAGCTTCTCCCGCAGAGTCTTGCGATCGATACCCAAAATCTTCGCCGCCTTCGTCTTGTTTTCATTCACACGCGCCATGACCTTCGCGATGTAGTCCAGCTCCACCTCAGCGAGCGTTCGGTCCAGGCGGGGCTCGCAGGCGAGATCGCCAAAGCGCATCAGCGGCGGCAGATCCGTGACCTCGATGGTATCGGAATCGGTCAGCACGATGAGGCGCTGGAGGATGTTTTCGAGGGCGCGCACGTTCCCAGGCCAGTTGTGCCTCCTGAGCGCGTCGAGGGCGGCGTCTGTAAACGTGGGCACTGGCCTGTCCGCGCTCCTGGCGAACCGGGCGGCGAAGTGCCGCGTGAGCTCCAGCACGTCGTCGCCCCGATCCCGCAAGGGAGGCAGCTCGATGGCCACCACGTTGAGCCTGTAGAAGAGGTCCTCGCGAAACAGCTTTTTCTCCACCAGCGCCGCCAGGTCCTTGTTGGTCGCCGCGATGACCCTCACGTCTAAAGCGCGGGTCTTGGCCGAGCCCACTGGGCAGATCTCCTTTTCCTGGAGCACGCGGAGCAGCTTGACCTGCATCTTCAAGCTGGTCTCGGCCACCTCATCGAGGAAGATCGTCCCACCGTCCGCGGCTTGAAACAGGCCGATGCGGTTGTCCGCGGCGCCGGTGAACGCGCCTTTGACGTAGCCGAAGAGCTCGCTCTCCAAGAGACTCTCGGGGATCCCTCCGCAGTTGACCGCCACGAAGGGCGAGGAGCTGCGCGGACCGCCGTAGTGTATGGCCCGAGCCACCAGCTCCTTGCCGGTGCCGCTCTCTCCGGCCACCAGCACGGTGGCGCCTGTGCGTGCCGCCTTCTCGATCACGGCGTAAACGTGTCTCATGGGGGCAGAGTCGCCGAGGATCCCGTGGGGCGCAGCCGGCGGCGACACCGCCCCAGGGCTCGCCGCGCGGCGCACGTGCAGGCGCTCGAGGGCCCTGTCCACCGCGGCGAACAGCTCTTCGTCGGTGAAGGGCTTGGGCAGGTATTCCCGGGCGCCGCTCTTGACCGCCTCGACCGCGCCTTCCACCGTGGCGTAACCGGTGATCATCATCACCTCGGTGTCGGCGTAGTTCTCCTTGACGTAGCGGACGAGCTCGAGCCCGGACGGCCCGGGCATCTTCATGTCGGTGATCACCAAATCCACGGGCACACCGTCGAGCACCGAGATGGCCTGCAAAGCGCTGCCCGCGGTGAAGACCCGGTGGCCCCGGGCGCGCAGGTTGCGTTCGATCACCTCGAGGGTCGCCACCGAGTCTTCCACCACGAGCACGGTCTCGCGGGCGCTTCCTTTGTCGGTCATTTTATCCTCCTCGAGAACGCCAGCTGGCCACCCGCCTTGGGCAGACGAACCTCAAGCGTCGTCCCTTTTCCCGGTGAACTCTCCACCTCGACGGCCCCGCCGTGGGATGCCACGATGCCGTGAACCACGCTCAGGCCGAGCCCCGTGCCTTGATCGACCTCTTTGGTGGTAAAAAAGGGCAAAAAGGCCTTGGCTCGCACCTCTTCGGTCATCCCGGCGCCGTCGTCGACGACGAACAGGGCTATCTCCCGCTGCCGCTCCCGGGTGCGGATGATCATCGTGCCCCCTTCGGGCATGGCCTGCACCGCGTTCATGGTGAGGTTGACGATCATCTGGTGGAGCTGCCCCGGATCCGCGTCGATGCAGGACAAATTGGGATCCAAATCCTGAACCATGCGCACCTTTTGTTTGGCGCACCGCGCCTCGATGAGGAAAGACCCCTCGCGCACGACGTCGTTGAGCTGGGAGGAGACCCGCTTCGCCGGGTTTTGGCGGGCGAAGAGGCGCAGCTTGCTGACGATCTCCCGCGCCCGCAGGCAGGCCTGAACGATCTTCTCGATATCTCGCGCAGCGGCCTCGGGCATATCGGGCGTCTTCTGCGCGAGCTGGGAGAAGCCCAAGATGTTGGCGAGCGGCTCGTTGAGCTCGTGGGCCACACCCGCGGCCAGCTGACCCAAGGTGGTGAGCCTGTCCGCGTGTCGCAGCTGCTCCTCCAAGGCGGCCTGCCGGCGCCCGGCCTCCCGCCGCTCGATGATCCCTGAGACTTCTCGCGCCAAAGCGTCGATGAGGTGCCGCTCCTCCCGCAAAAAGGGTCCCTCGTCGAGGGCCGGCCGCCTCTCCTGGTAGAACACCTCGACGCGGCCCCGCTCCTTGTCGCCCACCAAAATACGCGCGGTTTGACGATAGGGCCCCGGCTCGAAGCTCGCGGTCACATAGTGGCGGCCGTCCAGGATCACCCTGCCGTGGGTGATCTCGGGGTACTGCCAGGCGGGCGGCAGAAGGTCGACCACCCCCTGGAGGATCTCGTCCATGGAGGACTCGGGTCGCTCAGCCAATCGGACGCACTCGTAGAGACACGTCAGCTCCTTGACCCGCTCCTTGCCGGCGGCCTGTACCGTCTGGTTGGCCAGGGCCAGGGATATCGACTCGGCCACCACCTCGAAGAATTCCACCTGCTCTCGATCGAAAAAGTCCGGCTCAAAGCTGCGCAGCTGAAAAAAGCCGATGTTCGCCTGCTCGCCCCGCAACGGAATGAGCACCAAGGAGCGCGCCGCGGGTTCGAGCTCGAGGGCCAGGCTGCGGTTCTCGCCCGAACGCGCAGAGCGATAGCTCAGCCCGACCTTGGTGTCGCCGGTCCAAAAGGAGCCGCCGGCGGTGAAGTAGGTCTGATTGGGATCGAAGTGTCCGCGGATGATGTCGAAATAGAGCTCGCCCACGGCTCTCTGGCTCGCGGTGCCTCCGATGACGCGCCCGTCTTGGCTCAGCTCCAGGTGATCGGCCTTGACCGCGTCGGCTGCGTCGTCCCGGTTCACCCCCAGCCTGAAGTAACCCTGCCCCTGCTCGAGCCACCAGACCACGGTGTCCGCGCCCGAGACGCCGATGATCTCCCGAGAGACCCTCTCGAGAAACGACAGCCTGGAGGCGGCGTGCCTCGACAGCTCCAAGATCTGCCTGGTCAGCTTGGAGAACCGCCCGAGGAGGTTGCGACAACCCAGGCAGCTTTGCGGTTCCATGGAGGTGAGCGGCATAATCGTCTTCCAATTGTTCTGTGTCTCACAATGTCGGCCCCTCGCTGTCAGCTCGTTCGTTCCTCGCGAGGGTCCTTCTATGCTGTATCAGTTTTTGGGCTTCGTGTTAAAACGTCTCAGCAAGGGGCGCGGCCCCACGACGCGTCGAACGACTTGGAGGAAGCCCAATGAATCATTCCAAAGCCGGATCGCTTTTGTGGTTTGCTTTTCTCTTTGCGAGCGGGGCCTCGGGCTGCTCCGGGGCCGAGAGCGCTGATAGAGACGCGGCGAGCATCGACCGGGACACCAGTGCCTCAGACACCTCTGCCCAGGCCGACACGGCGAGCTCGAGCGAGACCTCAAAAACCGGCTCGACAGACGAAGGCGCCGACTCCGAAGAGACATGTGGTGAGGAGAGCTTCAACATCGCGGTCCAGCCGGTCGATATCTTGATCGTGCTCGATCGCTCCTCCAGCATGACCGATCAGGGGCTCTGGGCGCCCATGTGCCAGGCGATCACCCACCTCACCTCCCAGACCGCGGACGATGTGAACTACGGGCTCATGGTGTTTCCCGATCTCGACTGCAGCGCGGGCAACCAGTGCATCGCTCCCACGGACCCCCGCGTCTCTATCGGCGCCGATAACGCCGCGCTCATCGCTTCGGAGCTGTCGGACCAGGGCGTGGGGACCTGCGTGGCCGGGGGTACCCCCACCGCGGCCACTTTGCAGCAGGCGCTGGGCGTGCTGCAGTCGGTCAACGACGAGCACTCCCGCTACGTGCTCTTGGCTACCGACGGCGCGCCCAACTGCAATGAGAACCTGAGCTGCGACGACTGCACGGTGGTTCACCCTTACAGCTGTGGGGGACCGGCCCACTGCCTCGACGACGAACAAACGACCGCGGCCGCAGCAGACCTGGCCGCCGCCGGCTTCCCGGTCTACGTGATGGGCCTGGGCACCGTCGTGAAGTGGCAGGAGGTGATGAACGCCGTGGCCGCAGCTGGCCAAACCGAGAACTACTATCGCGCCGACGATCCCGCGCAGTTTTTGGCCCAGCTCGAGGAGATCACCGCCAAGGTCGCCTCCTGCGACTTCCGTGTGGACTGGGAAGATCTGCCCAGCTACGCCTCGGCCGACCCCGCGAAGGTCAACCTGTACTGCAAGGAAAAGGCCGACGACCCCGCCACGCCACAAAACCGCATCGGCTACGACGACGGCTGCGGCGCCGGCGCCGGCTGGACCTGGCTGGACGACAACCGGCTGAGGCTGTGCGACGCCGCCTGCGAGGCTCTGCGCGGCGGCGCCTGCGGAGCGATCTCGGCCACCTTCGGGTGCGAGTCGGTCCCCGTGGTCAAGTGAGCTCCACGCTTGGGGTCAGCCCTCGATCTGCGAGACGGTCAGGATGTTCCCGTCGGGGTCGTAGAATTTGAACATCCGCATGCCCTGCCCCTCGTCCTCGAACGACCAGGTGTCTCCCTTGAAGCGCACCCGGTTCGCCTCCAGGTGCTTGTGGAAGGCGCCCAGGTCGTCCACGCGAAACGTCAAGAAGCTGTTGGTGGGAGGAGTCTCGCCCGGTTTCCCCCACTTGTTGAGCCCCAAGTAGACGCCCTTGACGCCGGGTATGGCCAGCTCGGCCCAGCCCTCGCTCTCGTAGGCCTTTGTGAACCCCAAAACGTCGTGGTAGAAGCCGAGCGCCTGCTCCCAGTCCTGCACCCAAACAAAAGAAACGAAATGGTCGTACCGCGGTTTCATCAAAGCCCTCCTTGGAGACGTCAACGATATTTTCCGAAAATGTAATGCTTTGACCGGGTGAGGGGAAGCCTCCCGGTCCGGCCCTCAAAAAAAGAAGCGCGACTCGCAGAAGATCGCCGCAGGCGCCGAGCCATACTCGCTGCGCAGCTCAAAAGCTTGCGGCCCAGAGGGGGACGAGGAGCCCCATCCGACAAGGGCTCCGAGCACCGCGTCGGCCTCGTCGGCGATGGAGTAGACGAGGCTCACCATCCCCACCCCCGAGCTATCCTCTGCGTTCCAGATGACCAGCGCCTGACCGCGCAAAAGGGGCGTCACGTCGATACCCGCGGTCCCGCCGAGGTAATGGCGCCCCAAAAAGCCGAGGGCATCGGGAGGCAGGCTCGTCGCGCGCGAAAGGTAGCCGCTCGGGTCGCGAGCGCCGTCCGACTGGTACATGTACTCGAGGGCAAAGTAGGCGCCGCGCGCCGGCAGCGAAAGGTCGGCGCCGACGGCCAACCT